>JAEWHT010000242.1 GCA_023387695.1 Pseudomonadota bacterium
CTTTCATCGCCTGGCTTGCCGCCGCCACCAAGCAGATCAAGCTCGGCACCGGCACGATCAACATGCCGAACAGCCATCCGGCCGCTATTGCGGCCTCCATCGCGATGCTCGACCACATGCTCGATGGCCGGCTGATCTTCGGCATCAGCCCGGGCGGACTGCTGTCGGACGCCGAGCTGTTCGGCAATCTCGAGGCCGATCGCAATGCGATGTTTTTGGAGGCGATCAACCAGGTGCTGGCGATCTGGGATGGCAAGCCACCGTATAATCTCGCGGGAAAATACTGGAACATCTCGGTCGAAAAAACCCTGATCGAGGACATCGGCCAGGGCTTTATCGCAAAGCCGCTGCAGCGTCCGCATCCGCCGATCGTGGTCACGGCCGTCGCCCCCTTCTCCAAAGGTGTCACCGAGGCGGCTGCACGCGGCTGGGAACCGATTTCCGCCAACTTCCTGATGCCGGCTTGGGTGAAGAGCCACTGGCCGAAATATGTCGAGGGCTGCGAGCGCGTCGGCCGTCCGGCCGATCCCGCCAACTGGCGCGTGGCCAAAAGCGTCTTCGTCGCCAAAGACGCCGCGACGGCCAAGGCGTATGCCACCGATCCGAACGGACCTTACGTCTACTATTATCGCTCGCTCTTCACCAAGCTGAAGCGAAATGGGCGCATCGAGCTGTTCAAGACCCGGCGCGACCAGCCCGACGACGAGGTGACGCTGGAGAGTATCTGCGAAAAACTCATCATCTACGGCACACCGGAGAGCGTCGCGGATCGATTGCTGGCTTTCCAGGATGAAGTCGGCAGCTTTGGCACGCTGCTCTACGCCGGCAAGGACTGGCGCGACCGCGAGCTCGGCCGCCGCTCCATGATCCTGATGGCAGAGCAGGTCATGCCGCGCGTCAACGCCGCCTCCGCCCGAAGCCGCGACGCCGCAGGTTAAGCACGATGGCTCTCTCCGATCGTATCCCCTACGTCGCGCAAATTGACCGCCCAAAGCTCAAGCTGCCCGGCGGCAAGCGGCTCGCCGTCTGGGTCATCCTCAATGTCGAGGAGTGGCGAATCGAAAACGCCATGCCTCGGACCGTGCTGTCACCGCCCATGGGACAGCCGCTGTTGCCCGACGTGCCGAACTGGTCTTGGCACGAATACGGCATGCGCGCGGGTTTCTGGCGCCAGTTCAAGGCGCTCACCGAGCGCAACATCCCGGTCACGCTCGCGATCAATGGCAATGTCTGCAACTCCTACCCGCGCGTCGCCTCCGCCGCGCTGGAAGCAGGCTTCGAGTTCATGGGCCATGGCTTCCTGCAGGGGCCGATGCACAAGCTCGACGACCAGGCCGACGCGATCAAGCGCGCGGTCGACACGATCGCCAAGTTCGCCGGCAAGCCGCCGCGCTCATGGGAGAGTCCGGGCCTTACTGAAACCGAGGCTACGCTCGACCTGCTCCGCCTTAACGGCATCGAATATGTCGCGGACTGGGTGATCGACGATTTGCCGCAGGACATCGCCACCCCCTACGGCACCATCACCACCATCCCCTATTCGGTGGAGACCAACGACATTGTCATCCATGCACTCCAGCATTTGCCGTCCGAGCAATTTTTGAAGCGCTGCACCGACCAGTTCGACCGCCTTTATCTCGAAGGCCCCGACAATGCACGGGTGATGGCGATCTCGATCCATCCTTACATCACGGGCGTGCCACACCGGATCAAGTATCTGGAGGCGCTACTCGACCATGTCATCTCCCATGATGGCGTCGCCCTGATGACCGCAAGTGAAATCGGCGACTGGTACCGCGCCGAGATGACCAGGACATAACGCTGGTCGAATTGGACCGGCTCAGATCCGGGGTCGACATGCGCTTCTGTTGCAGCGCGGAACGATTTGCGACGCACCATTCAAAATGAGACTGCCCGTTAAGCGGCACATGGCCGAGACGCGTGCGCTGCATCCGAGTTCGGTTAGCTTCAATCCCAAGAACCGCTTCGCCTCGTCAGGACGCCGCACCACGCGGCGGACGCGCGAGGGTGCGGTGAACAACAGCGACAAAAACGCCCCAGGGAGGAGAGCAATGTTGAAAGGCAGTCTAGGACTGATTGCGTTGAGCAGCCTGTTGTTGTCGGGCACCGCCTTCGCGCAGGAGAAGATCAAGGTCGGCGTCACCGCGACGCTCGAAGGTACCTACACGGTGCTCGGCGAAGACGGCATCCGCGGCTTCCAGACCGCGCTCAACGTGCTCGGCAAGAAGGTCGGCGACAAGGAACTCGAATTCGTCATCGCCTCGACCGACGCGACGCCGGACTCCGCAGTTCGCGCGGTGCGAAAGCTGATCGAGCAGGACAAGGTGCAGATCCTGCTGTCACCGCTGTCCGGCGACGAGGGCATCGCGGTCAAGAACTTTGCCAAGACCCACCCCGAGTTGACGTTCATCAACGCGGCCTCCGGTGCGCAGGAAACGACCTATGTCGATCCGGCCCCGAACTTCTTCCGCTACAACATGGACGGCGCGCAGTGGCAGGTGGGCTTGGGCAAATACGCCTATGAGGAGAAGAAGTATCGCAAGATCGCGACCGTCGGCGAAGACTACTCCTTCATCTACACCCAGGTGTTCGGCCTCGTGCTCGAGTTCTGTGGCGCCGGTGGACAGGTCACCAACCGGCAATGGGTGCCGCTCGGCACCAAGGACTTCGCTTCGGTCATCGCCGCCCTGCCCGACGATGTCGACGCGATCTATCTCGGCCTCGGCGGTGCGGATGCCGTGAACTTCCTCAACCAGTACCAGCAGGCCGGCGGCAAGGCGCATCTGATGGGCGGCTCGATCATGATCGACCAGACCATCCTGTCCTCCAAGGGCAACGCCAAGAACGCTCTGGTCGGCACGCTGGCTGCCAGCGGTCAGGCCGACACGTGGGAGGATCCGGGTTGGCAGAAGTTCGTGAAGGACTATCAGGACGCCTTCCCGCCGGCCAAGCGCTTCCCGAGCCCGTCGCTGCTCGCCACCAACTATTACGGCTCGACCATGGCGCTGATCCTGGCGCTGCGCCAGGTCAACGGCGATCTGAGCGACAACCAGTCGAAGTACAAGGCCGCGCTGGCGAAGATCGAGCTCGATGCGCCCAACGGCAAGATCAAGCTCGACGCGAACCGCCAGGCGATCGGCACCAACTTCGTCACCGAGGTCGTCGACGACGGCAAGGGCGCGCTGTTCTCGAAGGTCGTGAAGGTGATCCCGAATGTGAACCAGACGCTGGGCTACGACCCCGCCGTGTTCGCCAAGATCGGTTTGCCAAGCCGTACAGTACCGGAATGTAAGAAGTACTGACATAGTCGCATCAGCGACGCGATGACTGACCGGGAGAGATTTGCAAGAGCGCGACACGTGCGCTCTTGCATTCTCTCCCTGGTTGTTGAACCCTACAAAAAAAGACAAAAGCTACTGGGAGGGAAGGCATGAGCCGGGCGCTCGCCGTCTTTCATGGCCGCTTTGGCCGAGCGACGGTCTATCAGTTGAACCGCCCCTTCAATATCCACGCACATCGCGAAGGTCATTTGATCTTCCATGTTGGCGGCCGTGCTGCATGCATCGATGTCAACGACGGACGTTACGAGCTCACAGAAGGCTCCGTTGTCGCGATCAACCCTTGGGAACCCCACAATTTCCTGCCGACCGATCTCGATGTCGGCGCCGTTTTCTTCGTGCTCTATGTCAATGCGGAGTGGTTCGCGCCCGATGCGCCCGGCGCCGACCGACTGCGTTTCGGCCGCACGCAGTTCACGCGATCGGTTGCGCTGGACAAGCACATCAGGCACGCGGCCGCTCTCGTGTGCGGCGCACCCTCGCTGAATAGTCTCGACGGCGAGCTGCGAAGGCTGATCGACATCTGCTACGACGAGAGCTGGCAGCAGGCCGAGACCTGGTATGACCCGCGCGCGAACGGTGCGGTCACAGATTTTCGCGTTCGCAAGTGCATCAAGATGATGTCCGAGAGCCCCGGCGCGGAGATCGAGCTCGACGCCATCGCGCGTGAGTCCGGGCTGTCGCGGCCACATTTCTACCGACTGTTCCGCACCCAGACCGGCGTCACCCCACACCTGTATCTCAACACCCTGATGATGGAGCAGGCGCTGGAGGCGCTGGTGGCGAGCGAGGCACCGATCGCCGATATCGGCTTCGATCTCGGCTTCTCTTCGCAGAGCGGTTTCACCCGCTTCTTCGCCGCCAATGTCGGGATGGCGCCGACTGATTATCGCCGCGCGGCCAAGGTTTTGCGCGGCTGACGGGCGCGCGAAAAGATACTCACGATCAAACGTCTCCCTGCCGGCCCCACTAGGATGTGCGGAACGCGATCCCCTGAGAGGATCGTAAGTCCAGGGAGGACGCACGTCCATGGCAGGGCTAGCAGCCGGCAACGGCTTGCATGCCCCCTCGCCCCGCCTGCGGGAAGAGGGTTGGATTGAGACGAAGACGGAGCGGCAATCATGACCCGCTTTGTCGAACGCCATCCTGCATGGGCGCTGATCATCATCATCGCGATCGCCGTAGCGCTGTGGCTGATCTTCGCGGTGTGGCCACCGGGCCTTGAAGACGCGATCGGCCGCAAGCGCGTGTTCCTCAACGCGCTCTTCAACGGTATCACGCTCGGCGGTCTCTATTTTCTCGTCGCGAGCGGCTTCACGCTAATCTTCGGCCTGATGCGCAACGTCAACCTCGCGCACGGCTCGCTCTATTTGTTTGGTGGCTATGTCGGCTACGCCATCAGCGCCTCGACCGGATCCTGGATCCTGTCGTTCATCGTCGCTTTCATCCTGACGGCGCTGGTCGGCGTGCTGCTTCAGGTTCTCGTCTTCCGCCGCATGGAGGGCCAGGATCTGCGCCAGACCATGGTGACGATCGGGCTCTCGATCGTGTTCGCCGATCTCATGCTGTGGGCCTGTGGCGGCGACTTTTATCAGATCCAGACCCCGAACTGGCTGATCGGGCCGATCGAGCTGCCGTTCATCACCGCGCTGAAATCCTCGGGCGAGCCGGTGTACCTGCGCTACCCGCTGGTGCGGCTCGTCATCTTCCTGGCCTCCGTGATCATCGGCATCGCGATGTGGCTCGCGCTCAACCGCACCCGCATCGGCATGATCATCCGTGCCGGCGTCGACGACCGCGACATCCTCGCTGCGACCGGCGTGCGCATCCAAATCGTTTTCGTGCTCGTCTTCGCGCTCGGCGCCGGACTTGCCGGCATCGCGGGTGTCGTCGGTGGAACCTTCCAGTCGCTGTCACCCGGCGAGGACATTCGCTTCCTGCTCGCCTCGCTCGTGGTCGTGATCGTCGGCGGCATGGGTTCGATCCCCGGTGCAGCGCTCGGTGCGCTGATCATCGGCCTCGCCGAGCAACTCGGCTCGGTCTACATCCCCACCTACGCCATCGTCGTGACTTTCCTGATCATGGTGCTGGTGCTGGCGCTTCGGCCGCAAGGCCTGCTGGCGAGGCGCTGACATGTCAGTCACCCACGATGCGCGCGTTCAGGTTCCCAGCCCCGCTTCGACAACGCAGCGGCCGGCCGTGCGCGGGTGGCCCGATATCAACAATCCCGCAGCCTGGATCGTGGCAGCCATCCTCCTGATCATGCCGCTGATCGCCAACGGCTTCTTCCTGATCGAGATCTTTGCAACCACGCTGATCCTCGGCACCATCGCGCTTAGCCTGATGTTTCTGGCCGGCTATGGCGGCATGGTCAGCTTGATGCAGCTCACCATCGCGGGCTTTTGCGCCTACATGGTCGCGGTGTTCGGTGTCAGTGGTAACGCCAATATCAGTCTGGGTTGGCCGTGGTGGCTCGCGGTGCCGATGGCGCTGACGCTGGCGACGATCTTCGGCACGCTCGGCGGCGCGCTCGCTGTGCGCACCGAGGGCATCTACACCATCATGATCACGCTCGCGATTGGTGCTGCCTTCTACTACTTCACCAACCAGAACTGGGCGATCTTCAACGGCCACACCGGTATCAACAACGTCGCGACGCCGCATTTCTGGGGTGTCGACTGGCGCGCCGACATTCCTTTCTATTATGTCGTGCTCGCAGTCGCGGCGCTCAGCTATTTCGCGGTCGACTACATTTCGCGCGCACCGTTCGGCTTGGCATTACAGGGTGTACGCGACAATCCGCGCCGGATGGCCGCGCTCGGCTTCAACGTCAATGCGCACCGTGTCGCCGCCTATGCGGTCGCCTCTTTCATCGCGGGCCTCGCTGGCGTGCTCCAGGTCTGGAACTATCGGCAGATCTCACCGGGCACGGTCAGTGTCGGCGCCTGCATCGACGTCCTCATCATCGCCGTCGTCGGCGGCATCACGCGGCCGGTCGGCCCCTATATCGGCGCGCTGGTCTTCGTGCTCCTGCGCACCTTCGCGCTCGATTTCCTGGTGAAGATCGGACTCGACGGCAACCGCTTCCGGCTGCTGATCGGGCTCGGCTTCCTCGCCATCGTGTTCTGGTCTTCGGATGGCGTGATCGGCCTGTGGCAGCGCTGGCGCCAGAGCCATCTGCCGCAGTCAGATCGGCCGGGCGGAGGGCGCGGCAATGGATAGCGTCGCCCAGCGCCTCTCAGCCGTCGGCGCCGGTGCAGCGCTCGAGCTGCGCGGCGTGACGCGGCTGTTCGGCGCGCTGGCGGCGCTGACCGACGTCACCATCACGGTACGCCCCGGCGAGCGCCGCGCGGTGCTCGGCTCCAACGGCGCCGGCAAGACCACACTGTTCAACTGCATCACCGGCGACTTCCCGCCCTCATCCGGTACGATCCGTTTCTTTGGCGAGGACGTCACACATTTCCCGCCCTATGAGCGCATCCGCCGTGGTCTCAGGCGCACATACCAGATCTCCGCACTGTTTCCAGGCCTCACCGTGCAGGACAATGTCTACCTCGCCTGCCGCGGCGTCTCGCGCGGGCGCTTCTCGTTCCTGCGTCCCGGCCAGAACGATGCGCTGATGCATGCGGCCGACGGTCTGGTCCAAGCCGTTCATCTGACTGCGGTGAGGGATCGGCGCGTTGCCGAGCTCGCGCACGGTCAGCAACGCCAGCTGGAGATCGCGCTGGCGCTTGCGGGTGCTCCCCGCTTCGTGCTGTTCGACGAACCCGCCGCCGGCCTCTCGCCGACGGAGCGCGCCGAGCTGGTCGAAATCCTGACCTCGCTGCCGGCGCATATCGGCTACATCATCATCGAGCACGACATGGACGTGGCGCTGCGCGTCGTCGAGAGCGTGACGATGATGCACAACGGTCGCATCTTCAAGGAAGGCCCGCCGGAAGAAATCCAGTCCGACCCCGAGGTGCAGGAGCTTTATCTGGGAGGCGGCCATGAGTGATGCCCGCCGCGCCCCGGCAGCACTCGAGGTACGTGGCCTCGACGTCTATTACGGCCATTCGCACGCGCTGCAGGGCGTCGACCTCACGCTCGACGCGGGCGTGTTCTCCGTCGTCGGCCGCAACGGCATGGGCAAGAGCACGCTGTGCAAGGCCATCATGGGCCTCGTTCCCGTCAGCGGCGGCTCGATCCGCGTCCGCGGCGAAGACATCACGCGGCGACCGCCCGCCCATATCGCCCGCCTCGGCGTCGGCTATGTGCCACAGGGCCGTAGGCTCTGGCGCTCACTCAGCGTCGACGAGCATCTGCGGCTGGCCGGCGGCATGCGCTCCGGCGCCTGGACCGTCGAGCGCATCTACGACACCTTCCCTCGCCTTGCCGAACGCAAGGACCACGGCAGCGGCCAGCTCTCCGGCGGCGAACAGCAGATGCTCGCGATCTCGCGCGCATTGCTGACGAACCCGCATCTGCTGATCATGGACGAGCCGACCGAAGGGCTCGCGCCCGTGATCGTTGCCCAGGTCGAGGAGATGCTACTGCAGCTTGGCGAGGACGGCGACATGTCCGTTCTCGTGATCGAGCAGAACATCGGCGTTGCTACCGCGATCTCGCGCAATGTTGCGATCATGGTCAACGGCCGCATCAACCGCATCATCGACTCCGTGCGACTGTCCGCCGACCGCGAGCTGCAGCAGCGCCTGCTCGGGGTCGGACTTCATGCCGAACTGGAACCAGACATTGACGCGCCAGTAGCTGGTGGCGAAGCCAAGCCGGCTGCTCAGCCTGCGCGCAGCAGTGGGCCGATCCGCGTCTATGTCTCCAACCCGACCCCGCCGACGCGCTGGTCGCAGCCGGTTCCGATCGCACGGATCGAAGCGGCCGCGCGCACGCTGTCGACGCAAGTCGCACGCCTCGATGAGACTGCGCGGCGCAAGCGCGAGCCGGCGACGGTGCAGACATCAGGACCGCCCGTGGTGCTGGTTGTCGGAACGCTCGACACCAAGGGCACCGAGCTTCGCTTCATCCGCGACATCGTCGCGGAGACCGGCCTGCGCACGCGGCTCGTCGACGTCTCCACCAGCGGCAAGCATGCGACATGCGACGTCTCCGCGCAGGAGATCGCGCTAAACCACGGCCGCGGCGGCTCGGCCGTGTTCGGCCCCGATCGCGGCGCTGCCGTCACCGCAATGGCGGATGCGTTTGCCAACTGGATCAAGCGCCAAGGCAACATCGCCGGGGTGATCTCGGCTGGCGGTTCGGGTGCGGCATCACTGGTCACACCGGGGATGCGTACCCTTCCCGTCGGCGTGCCAAAGCTGATCATCTCGTCGATCGCCTCTGGCGACGTCGCGCCCTATGTCGGGCCCGCCGACATCACCATGATGTACTCGGTCACGGACGTGCAGGGTCTCAACTCGATCTCCCGCGCCGTGCTGTCAAACGGCGCCTACGCGATCGCCGGTATGGTCAAGGCACGGCTCGATCGGGGTGAGACTAAAGAGAGGGCCACAAGCGCTGCGCTGCCGTCGGTCGGGATCACCATGTTCGGCGTCACTACCCCGGCGGTGCAGAAGATCGAAGCCGATCTGCGCGCGGATTTCGAATGCCTCGTGTTCCACGCCACCGGCGTCGGCGGACGCTCGATGGAGAAGCTCGTCGACTCCGGCCAGATCGCCGGCGTGATCGATCTCACCACCACCGAGATCTGCGATCTCCTGATGGGCGGCGTGCTTCCCGCGACCGACGATCGCTTCGGCGCCGTCATCCGCACCCGCGTGCCCTATATCGGATCGGTCGGCGCCCTCGACATGGTCAATTTCGGCGCGCCCGACACTATCCCCGAGCGCTATCGGGGCCGCAAATTCCACGTCCACAATCCGCAGGTGACGCTGATGCGGACGACAGCGGAAGAGAACGAGCGCATGGGCCGCTGGATCGGCGAGCGGCTCAACCAGATGGATGGACCGGTGCGCTTCTTCCTGCCCGAGGGCGGCGTCTCCGCGCTCGATGCGCGCGGGCAGCCGTTCTGGGACCCGGAAGCCGATGCGGCCCTGTTCCGCGCGCTGGAACGCACGGTGCGTGCGACTGGCAACCGCCAGCTCATTCGCGTCAAGCACAACATCAACGATCCCGACTTCGCCTCGACCATCGTGAGCGCGTTCCGAACGTTGTTCGGCCGTGCCGGGGCGCGCCGGAGAGCAGCGAGGTGACCGATGGCCCGGTTTGAACGCGCAGCACTTCTGAAACGGTTTCGCGAGATGGCGAAGCGCGGCGAGCCGATCGTCGGCGGCGGCGCCGGCACTGGCCTATCGGCCAAGTGCGAGGAAGCCGGCGGCGTCGATCTCATCGTCATCTACAACTCCGGCCGCTACCGCATGGCCGGCCGTGGATCGCTCGCAGGCCTGATGCCGTACGGCGATGCCAATGCCATCGTGGTCGAGATGGCCGGCGAGGTGCTGCCGGTCGTCAGCAAGACCCCGGTGCTGGCCGGCGTGAACGGTACTGATCCGTTCCGCGACATGGACGTATTCCTCGACCAGCTCAAGGCTCTCGGCTTCGCCGGCGTGCAGAACTTTCCGACCGTCGGCTTGATCGACGGCATTTTCCGCGCCAATCTCGAAGAGACCGGCATGTCCTATGCGCTGGAGATCGACATGATCGCCAAGGCGCGCGAGAAGGATCTGCTGACGACGCCTTACGTCTTCAGCGAAAAGGAAGCGGCCGCGATGGCGATCGCCGGCGCCGACATCATCGTCTGCCATCTCGGTCTCACCACCGGCGGCACGATCGGCGCGCAGACTGCGTTGAAACTGAAGGATTGCCCGGCGCGCGTCGACACCTGGGCTTCGGCTGCGCTCAGCGTCAATCCGGACATCCTCGTGCTCGCCCATGGTGGCCCGATCGCTGATCCCGCGGACGCCGATTTCATCATGAAGAATACCCGCTACTGCCACGGATTCTACGGCGCTTCCTCGATGGAGCGTCTGCCGGTGGAGCGGGCTTTGACGGAACAGGTACGCCAATTCAAGGCGATCGGCGCGCGATAGCGCCGGAAAGATTGAGGGAGGGAAACATGTCAGGGATCCTGGTCGGCGAGCTTATCCTCTGGCTGATCGTCGCAATCATCGTGATCGTGGTTGGCGTCTATATCGTCAACTGGCTCTATCACCGCTCCTCCAAGGAGGTATCGTTCGTCCGGACCGGCCTCCTCGGCGAGCGCGTGGTGATCAACGGCGGCGCCTTTGTGCTGCCATTCATCCACGATTACACGCCGGTCAACATGAACGTGCAGCCGATGGGCATCGTTCGTTCCCGTCAGGACGCCGTGATCACCCGCGACCGTATGCGTGTCGACATCGAGGCCGACTTCTATGTCCGCGTGCAGCAAACCCGCGAGGCCGTCTCGATTGCGGCCGCCACCCTTGGCCGCCGCACCATGGAGCCGGAGCAGCTTCACGCGCTTCTGGCCGGCAAGTTCATCTCCGCGATCCGCTCCGTCGCCTCCGAAATGACAATGGAGGAGATGCACGAGCGCCGCGGCGACTATGTCGCGCGGGTCAAGACCAATGCCGCCGAAGCCCTCGCCTTGAACGGCCTCGAGCTCGAGTCCGTGGCCATCACCGATCTCGACCAGACCGATCTCGAATTCTTCAACCCCTCGAACCGCTTCGACGCCGAGGGTCTGACCCGGCTGATGGAAGACATCGAGGCAAGGCGCAAGCTGCGCAACGACATCGAGCAGGACTCGATGATCAAGATCCGCACCCGCAATCTCGAAGCCGAGCGGCAGGCGCTCGAGATCGAGCGCGAAAGCGAGACCGCCCGGCTCGAGCAGGAACGCGACATCGAGATGCGCCGCGCGCTCCAGCGCACCGAAGTCGCACGTGAACGCGCGCTGCGCGAGACCGAAGCCGAGCAGGCCCAAATATCGGCGCGCGAGGCCATCGAACGTTCGCGGATCGCCAATGAGCAGGCCATTGCGGAAGCCCGCATCGCCTCCGAGCGCGAGACCCGCCAGAAGGAGATCGAGCGGACCCGCACCATCGAGGAGAAGGAGTTGCTGGCGCGCGAGGAGATCGAGAAGACCCGCATCGCCAACCAGCGCTCCATCGACACGACGCGGATTGCCTCAGAGCGCGAGGTCCGCCAGCGCGAGATCGAGCGGATGCGCACCGTCGAGGAAGCCGAGATCGCCGCCCGCGAGGCCATCGAGAAGGCTAGGATCCAACAGGACCGCGTCGTCACCGACGCCCGCATCGCCAATGAAGAAGAAACCCGTCGCCGCGAGATCGAGCGCACCCGTTCCGTCGACGAAGCCGAAATCGCCGCCCGCGAAGCCACCGAAAAGGCCCGCATCGCACAAACCCTGATCGTCAATGTCGAGCGCATCTCTTCCGATGAACGCACACGCGCGCTGGAGATCCAGCAAGTGCGCACGATCCAGGAAGCTGAAATCGAGGCGCAACGCGCGGTCGAAGCCGCCCGCATCGCCCGCGAGCGGACAATCGCTGCTGAGCGCATCGCAGCCGAGCAGAGCACGCGGCAGCTCGAGATCGAGCGCAACCAGACCCTGGAAGTCGCAGGGATCGCCGCACGCGAGACCACCGAAGCCTCGCGCATCGCCCAGGAGGAGCGGGTTCGCTCGCTGGAGATCGCCCGCAATCGCGCGGTCGAGGAAGCCGACATCGCCTCCCGCGAGGCGATCGAGGCGGCCCGCATCGCGCAAGAGAAGGCCGTCGCAGCCGAGCGCATCCAGGCCGAGCGTGACACCCGTTCGCTGGAAATCGAGCGCACCGGCGTTCTGGAGGCTGCTGAATTGAAGCGGCGCGACGCCATCGAACGTCAGCGCATCGTCGTCGATCTGGCGCTCGAAGCCGAGCGGATCACATCGTCCAAGAAGCGCGAAGTGCTCAACATCGAGCAGAAGAAGGCAATCGAGATCGCTGACGAGGACCGCGTGATCGCTCTCTCCGCCAAAAAGTCCGAACGGATCGACGCCGACCGCCAGGTGCGGCAGGCCGAGATCGTGGCCCGCAAGGAGGTCGAGACCACTGACGTCTCGCGCGAGCAGGCGCTCGAAGCCGCCCGGCTCGAACGTCGCCGCTCGATCGAGCAGCTCGAAGTCGCCCGTGTCCAGTCCCTGCAAGAGGCCGAGATCGCCTCCCGCGAGGAAGTGGAGCGCGCGCGCATCGCCTCGGACCGCGGCCTGGACGAAGCCCGCGTCGGCCGCGAACGCGAGCTGCGCAAGCTCGAGGTGAACCGCGAGAAGGAAGTCGAGACGGTCCTGATGGAGAAAGCAATCGCCATCCACCAGAAGTCGCTCGAAGAGTCCGCCGCTCGCGCTGCCGCCGAAGAAGCCCGCGTCCGTGCCACGGAGGCTGCCGAGCGCGTCATCACGGCGCGTGAGAGCGAGATCGCAAAACGTCGCAAGACGGTCGAGGTACTGCTCGCGGAGAAACAGGCCGAGGAAACGCGTATCGCTGCGGAGGCAGAGCGCGTCCGCGCCGCAGTCGAGGCCGAGGCGCAGCGGATGCTCAACGAGGCCGAGAACGTCCTCACCGATCAGGCCCGCTACTCGCTGTTCCGCCGCAAACTGCTCGACCGGATCGAGGGCATTGTCCGCGAGAGCGTCAAGCCGATGGAGAAGATCGAGGGCATCCGCATCCTCCAGGTCGACGGTCTCAACGGCAACAATGGCGGCGGCAATGGCGGTCGCAGCGCCACCGACGAGGTGATCGACTCGGCACTGCGCTACCGAGTGCAGGCGCCGCTCATCGACTCTCTCCTCGCCGACATCGGCGTCGAAGGCGGTAGTCTTGCCAAAATGCCGGGCCTGATCCGCGAGGCCCGCGACATGCAGGGCATCAAGGAGTCCGCGCGCAAGGGCGGTGGTGGCGGCGACAAGCCGGCCGCCTCGCCGCCAGCGGCCGAGGGCGGTGGCGAGCCGCCGGCCGAGCGCGGTCCACGGAAAAAGAGCTGAGGTCTGAGCCATGCCCCGCGTCTACGTCTCCACCGTCGTCAACGCGCGCAACGACCGCGTCTGGGCGCGGGTGCGCGACTTTAACGGCCTGCCGAACTGGCATCCCGCCATTGCCGAAAGCCGCATCGAGGGCGGCGAGCCCTCCGACAAGATCGGCTGCGTGCGCGATTTTCGCCTGCGCAACGGCGACCGCATCCGCGAGAAGCTGCTCGGCCTCTCCGACTACGACATGTTCTGCACCTACTCGATCCTGGAATCCCCGATGGGCGTCGAGAACTACGTCGCCACATTGCGGCTCACCCCCGTCACCGATGGCGACCAGACCTTCGTGGAATGGACCGCCGAGTTCGACTGCGCGCCGGAACGCGAGACCGAGCTCGTGGGCAATATCGGCGGCGGAGTATTTCAAGGCGGATTTGACGCGCTGAAGCGCGTGTTCGGAGGCTGACGCTGGTGCCGCATATCGTCAAGAGCACAATCCTGGACGCGCCGACCGATGCAGCGTGGGCGATGCTGCGCGATTTCAACGGGCACGACCGCTGGCACCCGGCGGTTGCGACTTCCTCGATCGAGCGCGCGCATTCGTCCGACAAGATCGGTTGCATCAGGCGGTTCAAGCTCAAGGACGGTGCTGAATTGCGGGAACAATTGCTGGCGCTGTCCGATCTCGAACAGAGCTTCAGCTACTGCCTGCTCGATACCCCGATCCCCATGTTCAACTACGTCGCCCATGTGCGCCTGCTGCCGGTCACCGATGGCGACCGCACCTTCTGGCATTGGGAGTCGCGCTTCACGACCAAGCCCGAAGACCGCGACCGCATTACCCACATGGTCGCCGAAGACATTTATCAGGCCGGGTTCGAAGCGATCCGCCGGCATCTCAAGGAGGCCGCCTAGATGGCCGTGACTGTGAAGACCTTTGCAAGCGCCAGCGAGGCGGCTGGGGCACTGTCCTCGGACCGTAACGCGCGCTATCTCGGCGGCGGAACGCTGGTGATGCGCGCGCTGAACGAAGGAGATATCGCAATCTCGACCGTCGTTCGCGCCCAGGACCAGGCACTGACTCGGGTCGACGCATCCGGCCCACGCGTCACGCTGGGCGCCGGCGTCACCTTCGCACGCGTCCTCGCCGAGCGCGACCTTGGCTTCCTGCATGCCCCTGCCCGCTCGATCGGCGGCCCCGCCGTACGCAACATGGGGACGATCGGCGGCAATCTCTTCGCGCCAAATCCTTATGGCGATTTCACTGTCGCGCTGCTGGCGCTTGATGCGACCGTCGCTGTCGCAGGCGGCTTCGGCTCACGCGATATCCCGATCGAGGAATTTCTGCAGGCGCGTGACCGGCAGGCCGGAACATTGGTCCTCTCGGTCTCCTGCACCAGGCCGGCGAGCAGCGAAGCGTTCCGCTATCGCAAGATCGCCCGCATCAAGCCAAAGGGCGGCTCGGTCATCACACTTGCCGCACATCTGCCGATCAGCGGTGGCCGGATCGCAGGCGCCCGGATTGCGCTGGGTTCGATGGCGCCGACACAGATCCGTGCCCGCGCCGCCGAGCGCGCGTTGGAGGGCCGTTCACTGGATTCCGCGACCATCGCGGCCGCCGCATCGGCCGCTACCGAAGGAACATCGCCATCCGACAACGCGCTCGGCAGCGCCTGGTATCGCCGCGAGATCGTCGGCGTGCATCTGCGCCGCCTGCTGTCGGGACAGGAATAACGCCATGTCCAAAGTACCCCTGCAATTTCGTCATAACGGCCGCGACGTCGCGATCTTCGTCGACGGCGGTACCAATCTGCTTGTCGCGCTGCGTGAACTAATCGGCGACATGACCCCAAAATTCGGCTGCGGCCAGGGCGGCTGCGGCACCTGCAGCGTGCTTGTTGACGGCGAGCTTTACCTCTCCTGCCTGACACTGGCCGAGACGGTCGCTGGCCGCTCCGTCGAAACGCTTGACGGCATGAAACAAGGTCCAAACCTGCATCCGCTCCAGCGCGCCTTCGCAGATAATTTTGCAGCCCAGTGCGGCTATTGCACGCCGGGCATGCTCATGGCCGCAAAGGCGCTGCTCGACCGCAATCCACAGCCGAGCCGTGACGAGGTCATCGAGGCTATCTCCGGCAACATCTGCCGCTGCACCGGCTACGAGCCGATCATCAATGCCATTCTCGCCGCCGCCGGCGGCCGGGCCAGTGCGTAAGGGAACGCGACGATGCTGGAACTGCGCAAGGACATTTTCGCCGACGAGCGCGACGACAATCTGAAGGAAATCGGCAAGGGCACGCAACGCCAGGACATGCTCGGGCATGTCACGGGTACGTCCAGCTATTTCAACGACCACAAGCTGCAGGGCATGCTGCACCTGAAGGTCGTTCGCTCGACGCAGGCCCACGCCCGGATTCGCCGCATCGACACATCAGAGGCCGAGCGCTCGTCCGGCGTGCGCCGGATCATCCGCGGTGCCGACGTGCCGGTCAATCTCAACACGCTGCTCAGCCTGATCAATTTCGGCAAGGACGACGAGCCGTCGCTCGCCGTCGACAAGGTCCGTTACAAGGGCGAACCGATCGTTGCCATCGTCGCCGACAGCGAGCGCGAGGCCTTTGAGGCGATCGCAAAGGTGAAGGTTGACTACGAGCCGCTGCCAGCGGTGTTCGACGTCGAGGATGCGCTGAAGCCTGGCGCGCCGGTGGTCAATGAGACCTACCCAAAGAACACCTTCACCTATCACGAGACCTACGACCATCAGAGACTACGCTTCGGCGATGCCGACGCCGCGCTCGCCACCGCTGACCACGTGCTGGAGCAGCGGTACCAGATGTCGCCGATCGAGCACGCGCCGACCGAGACCAATGGTGCGATCGCCGCGCCCGACACCAACGGTCGGTACGTGGTCTACACCTCGACGCAGGCGCTGTTCTTCTCGGTCGACACCTGCGCCAAGATCCTGGACGTCCCGTCGAACACCTTCCACTTCATCGGTGGCACCGTCGGTGGCGGCTTTGGCGGCAAGGTCGATACGCTGACCGAGCCGCTGGCTATCCTCGGCGCAATGCTGACCGGGAAGCCGGTGCGTTACGTGTTCGGGCGCGAAGAGGAGATGCAGTACGGCCCGCCGCGCGGCGCCGAGCGCATCTACATCAAGGACGGCGTGATGCGCGACGGCCGCGTCGTCGCGCGCAAGATCCGCGCCTATTTCGATAGCGGCGCTTACACGCGGCTCTCCAGCTACGCCGCCGTCAAATGCGCCGCGCATCTGCCGGGGCCCTACACCATCCCGAACGTCTACGGCGACGTCTATTGCGTCTTCACCAACCGAACGCCGGCGACTGCCATGCGCGGCTTCGGCGTCACCGCAATGGATTTTGCGATCGAGTGCCAGATGGACAAGCTGGCGAACCTCGTCAACATGGACCCGATGGAGTTCCGGATCCTCAACGCCTACCGCGACGGCGACATGAAGGCGCACCGGCGCGAGGCCAAGAACACGGCGCTGATCGAATGCGTCCAGGTCGCGGCGGAGAAGGCGAAGTGGCCTCTCCGCGCGGAGTTCAAGCAGGCGTCATCGCGCAAGGACGGCGGCGGCGCCCGCGCCGTCATCCCGCCAACGCCTACGGACTCTCGGGCAAGGCCAACGACGCCTGTCCAGCAACGCACCAGCTATGACCGGCTGCCACCCACCGTCACCCGCGAACCACCACGCGATCCACCGCCGCCCGCTCCGCCGCCCCCCTCTCCGCGGCCGGCCGCGCCCTCGCATGGCGCTGCCCGTTTCTCTTCCGTCTTCGGCACAAGGAGGCGCTAGATGACCAGGCATCGCGGACGCGGCATCGCGTCGATCAACTATCCCATCGGCATGAATCTCGGCGGCGATCCCAGCCAGGCGCTGGTGCATTCCAACCCGAGCGGCAAGTTCACGGTGGCGCTGTCGTCCATCGACCTCGGCCAGGGCATGAAATCCGTGACGCGGCAGATCTGCGCGGAGACGCTGGGCGTGCCCGTCGAGGACGTCTATGTCGATACGGCCGACTCCGACACCGGCCCCCATTGCATGGGCTCGTTTGCTTCGCGCGGCACTCACCGTGTCGGCAATGCCGTGATGGCAGCCGCCCGCGAGGCGCGCGGCGTGATGATGGAAGCGGCCGCCGAGGAGCTGGAGGTTAACGCCGCCGATCTCGATACTGACGGCCGCGGTAACATCCACGTCAAGGGCGCGCCGCACCGTTCGATCTCGACCAAGGACGTCGCGATCGCGGCTCAGTTCAAGCAGGGCAAGACCATCTCCGGCCGCGGCATCTTCCTGGTGCCGCTCTCTGAAGTGAATCCGGAGACCGGCGAGATGTCGCCCGCCACTTGCTACGCCCATGCTTGCCTCGTTGCCGAAGTCGATGTCGATGACGAGACCGGCGAAGTCGCAATGGTCCGGATGGACTCCGCCTATGAGCTCGGCCGCGCGCTCAATCCGCGCCTGGTCGAGCAGCAGCTCGTCGGCGGCGCCTGGATGGGCGTCAGCCACGCGCTCTACGAGACGCCAGAGCCCTATTATCCCGAGCCCGTTCACGGCCCGCGCGACTTCGTCGAATATCTGATGCCCGGCCCCGGCGACATCTGTCCCCACGATATCGCCGTCCTGGAGCGCCCTGCCCCCGATGGCCCCTTCGGCGCCAAAGGTCCTGGCGAGATGTGCGCCAACCCGGTGCTGCCGGCGGTCGCCAACGCAATCTTCAACGCGGTCGGCGTCCGCATCGACGATCTGCCGATCACACCCGAAAAAGTGCTGCGCGCGATCAAGGCCCAGGGCGGCGCGCGGCCGCAGGCGCGGCGCTAGGGATCTTGGTTCATGGCGGTCCGCAGCAACATCGTTGGCATCGATAGTCCGGAGGCGCTGGAGAAGGCGCTGCGCGCGGCCTATTACCTCGCCGACGAGGGCCTCGCGACCGCGGCCTATCTCGGCCTCGCGCTAGGCAAACCGCTACTGCTTGAGGGCGCGCCGGGTGTCGGCAAGACCGAGGCCGCAAAGGCGATCGCCGCCGTGCTCGGCCGCCGCCTGATCCGCCTGCAATGCTACGAGGGTATCGACGCTTCGGCAGCACTCTACGAATGGAACTATCCCCGCCAGATGCTCGCGATCCGCCAGGCCGGCGACGAGAGCATCGACATCTACGGCGAGACCTTTTTGATCGAACGTCCAATGCTGGCGGCGCTCCGCGCACCGGACTCGACCGTGCTCCTGATCGACGAAATCGATCGCGCCGACCAGGAGTTCGAGGCGTTCCTGCTCGAGTTCCTCTCCGACTTCCAGATCTCGATCCCGGAGCGCGGCACCGTGCGCGCCGCTGAGCGCCCCGTCGTTGTGCTGACCTCGAACCGGACCCGTGACCTCCACGAAGCCTTGCGCCGCCGATGCGTCTATCATTGGATCGACTATCCCACTGAAGAGCGTGAAGCCCGCATCGTGATGCTGCGGGCCTCCAGCGTTGCCGAAGCCACCGCGCGCGCCGTCGTCGCCGCCGTCGGCAAGCTCCGGCGCGAACCGCTGAGCAAGGCGCCTGGCATTGCGGAAGCCGTCGATTGGGCCGAGGCCGCGACACTCCTCAACAAGGGCGGCGCACGCTGGCCCGACGCCTTCAAGCGCTCGATCGGCGTCGCGCTGAAGGACGAGGAAGATTTGCATTTCATCTCGCCCCGGCTCGACGCCATGCTCGCGGAGGCGACTGCATGAGCATCGAGCCACAGCTGCCGCGCGCCGCCCGCATCTTCGTCTCCTTTGTCGCCTTGATGCGCGCCAACAACTTCGCTGTCGCGCCGGAGCAGACCACCGCATTCCTCACCGCAATCGAGCTACTTGGCCCGCGCGACCTCAGGGATATCCGGCAAGCGGCGCTGGCCACCCTCGCCCCGCCGCCCGAGCGCCGCGCGACCTTTGACCGCCTGTTCGATCTGCATTTCCGCGGCAACGAAGCGATCGAACACAGCGATGATGGCGAGGACGACGAGACGGTCCGGCTCCAGGAAGAAGGCCGCGGCGATGAAGAGCCGCTGCTCTCCGACGACGCAAATGAGTCCGGCCTGACCGCCACACGCACAGAGGCGCTGGTCGAGCGCCGCTTTGCCCAGACGTCCACCACCGATGCGCTGCGGCGGCTGGCGCGCGAGGCGCCGAGCCGCCTGCCCCGGCGGCGCGGCCACCGCCGCATGCGCGCGCGCCGTGGTCCGTTCGCCGACCTTCGCCGCACCTTGCGCGACTCCGTCCGCAGTGACGGTGAGATTCTGCGGCTCGGGCACATGAAGCGGCGCCAGCGCCCGCGCAAATTCTTGCTGCTGATCGACGTCTCCGGCTCAATGAAAAGCCGCACTGAAGAAAACATGAAGCTGGCGCATGCGCTGATGCAGGCCGCGCCCAATGTCGAGGTCTTCACCTTCGGCACCCGTCTCACCCGCGTCACCCGCGCGTTGCGAGTCAAGCGCCGCGAGCAGGCGCTGAGCGCGGCCGCGCATCTTGTCAGCGACTGGGACGGCGGTACCCGCATCGGCGATGCACTCCAGGCCTTCCTTGCAGTGCCGCGCTTTGGCGGTTATGCGCGCGGGGCGGCTGTGGTCGTGGTCTCGGACGGGCTTGAGCGCGGCGAACCTGACGCGCTGCGCGATGCCGTCGCAAAACTCTCGCGGCGGGCCTGGCGTGTGAGCTGGCTGACGCCGCTTGCGACCAGCCCAGGCTTCCGTCCGCAGACCGAGGCGCTCGTCGCCATCGAGCGCTTCGTCGATGATCTCGTCGACGGCGGATCGACCGGGTCCATCGTCGCACATGTCCTGGCGTTAGGACGAAGGAGAGTTGCGTGACCGATATTGTCGACGGGCATCACCATATCTGGCGGCAGGCCGACCTGCCCTGGCTGGTCGGCCCGATGCAGCCGCGCATCTTCGGACCCTATGAGGCGATCCGTCGCGACTATCCGCTTCCCGAATATCTCGACGATCTCAAGGGCACCGGCGTGACCCGCTCGGTCTACGTCCAGACCAATTGGGCCAACGACCGCTTCGAGGACGAAACCGCCTGGGTGCAGCAGACCGCCGACGAACACAGCTGGCCCCACGCGATCGTCGCCTACGCCAATTTCGCCGTGGACGATGTGCGCCCGCAGCTCGATCGCCTGAAGCGCTATCCGCTGGTGCGCGGCGTGCGCATGCAGCTGCATTGGCATGAGAACCCGCTCTATCGGTTTGCTGCCAAACCGGATCTCTGCATCGATCCCATGGTCCGACGCAACGTCGCGCGTCTCGCCGATTACGGCTGGAGCTTTGATCTCCAGCTCTTCACGCCGCAGATGCCGGATGGCACCCAACTCGCGGAGTCCTGCCCGAAGGTGACCTTCATCCTCCAGCATGCCGGCATGCTCGAAGACCTGTCGCCCGCAGGTCGCGCGGCCTGGCGCGCCGGGATGGCCCGGCTTGCCGCCTGTCCGAACGTCGTCTCGAAACTCTCCGGGCTCGGCACCTTCATTCACCGAAACGACCCGGCGCATATTGCCTCGGTCGTTGCCGACACTGTCGCAATTTTCGGCGCCGACCGCTGCCTGTTCGGCTCCAATTTCCCGATCGAGAAATTGTGGACCAGCTACCGCGAGCTCGTCGACGCGTTTCGCACGGCGGCTGCACCGCTGAGCACCGCACAACAGGATGCGATCTTCAAGACGACGGCGACGCGCGTCTATCGACTTTAACAAATAAAAGAGAACGGGGAGAGAAGAGAAATGGCGCTGGAGATCAAGATCCTGGACTACGGCGATATCGAGCTGGAATCGAGCTTTCTGGTGCTCGGTCGCGATTGCGGCCGCACACGCCGCGTCCTCACTCTCGGCTTCCTGATCCTCGGCGGCAAATATCCGGTCGTTGTCGATACCGGCTACCGCTCCAACCAGATCATGGAAACGCTCGGCATGCGCGGCCTGCAGTACCATGAGAACATGATCGAGAACCAGCTCGCCCGCCACGGTGTGCGCATGGGCGACGTGCGCTTCGTCTGCCACACCCATCTGCACATCGACCACGCCGGCAAGGACGACCTGTTCCCGATGAACACAACGGTTGTCGTCAACCGCAAGGAGCTCGAATACTCCGTCTCCGGCCTGATGCATCCGCAATATCCGGCGCCCGACATCAAGCATCTGATCGACCGCCTGCACACCAAGAGCGCGCTGCGCTTCCTCGACCTCGAGATCACCGGTCCCGTCGAGCTGATGCCCGGCGTCTATTGCGACGCGGCCAATGCCCACACCGAGGGCTCGATGAACATCATCGTCGAGACCGCCGACGGCATCGCCACCATCTGCGGCGACGTGATCTATGATTTCAACGACCAGATCGTCACGCCTTTCAACGAAATCCATGACGCGGAGCCGCGCACCACCGGCAATCACGGCACCAGCAAACGCGCCGAGAAGGCGTCGATCAAAAAGCTGCTCAGCAATTCTCGCTACCTGCTGCCGGTGCACGATCGCCCCGCCAAGATCGAAGGCGGCACCGTGGTCGGCCGCCTGCACGACCAGGTCCCCGGTCCGATCGTGCAGTCCCTGCCCGCACGCAACTGGTTCCCAGCCTGATATGACCTGAGGATCGTCCGATGACACACGTCACGCTGCGTTCCGAATTCGAGACCCTGATCGACCCCTACGCGCCGGTCGCGCAGGTCGGCACAGGCTTTGAATTCACGGAAGGACCGATCTGGCATCCGGTCGATCATTACCTGCTGTTCTCGGATATGCCCGGCGACGTTCGCCGACGCTGGGATGCACGGCGCGGCGTCGCCGAGGTCAAGCGCCCGTCGAACAAATGCAACGGCATGACCTACGATGCCGAGCTCAATCTGATCGTCTGCGAGCACGCGACCTCGTCGCTGATCCGCGAACGGCCAGACGGGCGGCGCGAAGTCCTAGCCTCGCATTTTGGAGGACAGGAGCTCAACAGCCCCAACGATGTCTGCGTCCACTCCTCGGGTGCAATCTATTTCTCCGATCCCTGGTACGGCCGCATGCCGGTCTTTGGCGTCGAGCGGCCGCGCCAGCTTGGCTTCCAGGGCGTGTATCGTGTCATGCCCGGCAGCGAGCCCAAGCTCGTGGTCGAACGCAATCTGTTCGACCAGCCGAACGGGCTATGCTTCTCGCCCGACGAAAAGCTGTTCTACGTCAACGACACCGTTCAGGCGTTGATCCGCGTGTTCGACGTCAATGCCGACGGTACGCTGTCGAACGCGCGCGTGTTCGCGAGCGGCATCAAATCCGAGCTGGAAGCAGGCCTGCCCGACGGCATGAAATGCGACCAGCACGGCAATGTCTGGGTCACCGCGCCCGGCGGTGTCTGGGTGTATTCGCCGCGCGGCGACCTGCTCGGGAAAGTTCGCGTACCCGAGATGGTCGCGAACCTCGCCTGGGGCGGGCCCGACTTCCGCACGCTCTATCTGACCTCGACGCATTCGGTCTACGCCATCCCGACCAAGACCGGCCCGCGCCACGAGCCCTATATGAGCGGCAGGCGCGCGAGCGGCGGAGCCGCAAGTGCCGGCCCCGCCGCTGCTGCCCCCATTCTCGCCGACGGCGAGATGCGGCTCGATCCAAATCGCTGCGCCATGATCATTCAGGACCTCCAGAACGACGTCATCATGGACGGTGGGGCGTTCGCCGAGTCCGGCGCACCCGGCCATGCGAAGCAACAGCACGTCGTCGAGAACGTCCGCCGCCTCGCCGAGACCGCCAGGTCGAAGGGCGTCGTCATCATCCATGTCTGGTTCGTGGTCGAGCCAGGTGCGCCTGGCGTCACGCTGAACGCGCCGCTGTTCGAAGGTCTCGTCGACAGCAAGGCAATGGTGCGCGGCAGCTGGGGCGCAGCGCCGGTGCCGGGCCTCGAACCACGCCCCGGCGATTTCGTGGTCGAGAAGATGCGGATGAGCGCCTGGGAGGGCACGCGACTGGAGACGATCCTCAAGGCCACCGGCCGCGACATGATCATCAACACGGGCGCCTGGACCAACATGTCGGTCGAGCACACCGCCCGCACCGGCGCCGACAAGGGCTATTTCATGGTGGTGCCGGAGGACTGCTGCTCGACCATGAATGCCGACTGGCACTCGGCCTCGATCAACTTTGCCATGCAGAACGTCGCCGTCGTGACGCGGGCAGATGCGGTCATCAGAGCGCTGGGATGAGCGGTGGCGAAGCTTCTGCATCTGTCCTGTTCGCCGCGCGCCGACTCTGAGTCGAGTGCCGGCGCGCGCGTCTTCCTTGACGGCTTTCGCCAGGCCCATCCCGATTGGGACATCGACGTGGTCGATCTCTGGCGCGAGCATATGCCGGAATTTGTGGGCCCCATCGTCGACGCCAAATATGCGAGGATGAAGGCGCAGGTTTTCAACGACGCGCAACGTAGCAGCTTTGCCGAAGCCGAACGGATGGCACTCCGCTTCTCGCTGGCCGATCGCGTGCTGATCTCAACCCCGATGTGGAACTTCGGTATCCCCTATAAGCTGAAACAGTGGTTCGACATCGTGATCCAGCCCGGACTAACGTTTCGCTTCGATCCCGCGCAGGGCTATTTTCCGCTGCTGAAGGACCGGCCGACCATCGTGATCCTTGCGTCCGGCAGCGACTTTGCCACCGGCATGAACCGTGGCCGCATCGACATGGCGACGCCCTATTTGCGCGAGGCGCTCCGCTTCATCGGCGTCAGCGACGTGCGCTTCGTGCCGATCGGTCCAACGGCAGGCCCGGCCGAACCGATCCGCGCCGCGCGCGAGACCGCCCACCGCCGCCTGGCCGAGATGGCGAAGCGTTTCTGAGCCGCATTCGTGGCTTTGCGGAATGGAGGTTAAACACGCCACCTTGCGGTGATATGGAATGGGTTCGGACCATCAGAGTTCTGGCGAATTTGAAGACAAGGAAGGGACACCATGCTCAAGGGCATCAACCCGCTGCTGAATGCCGACGTACTCTACGCCTTGCGGGCGATGGGGCATGGGGATCGTCTCGTCGTCTGCGATACCAATTTTCCGGCCGACTCGATCGCACGCCAGACCGCGTTCGGCGAGTTGCTTCGCATCGACAATGTCAGTGCGGCCAAGGCGATCGAAGCCATTCTCTCGGTCATGCCGCTCGATACGTTCGTGGACGATGCAGCAATGCGCATGGAGATCGTGGGCCAGCCTCAGGAAGTAGCGCCGGTACAGCGCGAGGTGCAGGCCGTGATCGACCGCGCCGAGGGACGCTCCTGGCCGCTGGTCGGGGTCGAGCGCCATGCCTTCTATGAGAAGGCCAAGGCAGCCTACTGCGTGATCGCGACCGGTGAGCGGCGCTTCTACGGCTGCTTCCTATTCAGCAAGGGTGTCATCGCTCCCGACGGAGAATAACGCGCTTATAGCGACTGGAGCCCGATCGACTTGATCACGGGTCCCAGGCTTGCAGTGGTGGCGTCGACCGTTCGCTGGAATTTGTCCGGGCTGGAATCGCTGTCGGGCTCCATGCCCTGTCCGCGATAATTCGCCTGGATTGCAGGGTCAGCCATTGCCGCACGGGTCGCCTGCGCGATGCGGTCGATAATTGCATCGTCCGTCTGCTTTGGCGCGAACAGGCCGAACCATCCCTCATAGCTGAGATCCGGCATACCCGATTCGATCGCGGTTGGAATGTCCGGCGCTCCGCTCAGCCGTTTGTCTGTCGTGACCGCGAGCAGCCGTACTTTGCCCGCCCGGCTCAGCTGCTGCAATTGCACCGACATGACGGCAACGACGAGAGATATCTGGCCGCTGACGAGGTCGTTGGTCGCCTGCGAAATCCCCCGATAGGGTACGTGGACGATATCCAGCGCACCCGCCTGTTGTTTGAATAGCTCGCCCACAAGATGATTGCCGGTGCCGATACCGGGCGTGCCGTAGGACAGTTTGCCGGGATTGCTCCTCGCATAGGCGATCAGGCCTTGCAGATCCGTCGCGGGTAGCGACGGGTTGATGGCGAAGACGAGCGCGCTGCTGATCAGGCGATAGATCGCCCGGAAATCGTCGACTGCGTAAGACGGATTTTGCGTCGTCAGCGGAATGATGACCTGCGTGCTGCCGTTTCCGAGCAGCAGCGAATAGCCGTCAGGCTTCTCGCGTGCGACTGCAGTCGTCCCGATCGCCCCACCCGCTCCACCGATATTGTCGACAAAGGTCGGACCGAGCTGAGATGACATCTTTTCGACCCAGGGACGCCCGATCTGATCACCCGAGCCGCCCGCCGAATAGGGAATCACGAGCCGAATGGGGCGCGATGGATAATCGGCAGCGAGTCCGCTGCGTGGGATCCCGGCGAGCGCGGCGGCAAACGTGGCTGCATTGACGAATTCTCGCCGCGAAAGGGAGGGCATGTCCAATTCCGAACGTCGTAAGCTTTAGTCAGAGGCGGGACCGGCTCCCAAAGTCCCATACGCAGCAGTATGAGGCGATCGTCAATGGCGGCGCGGCAGATCAGAGGAGCGGGCCTGGAAGCGCGAACCGCCGATCTCCACAGTGTTTTGCTGCATAGTCGCTGCGCGCAGCTAAAGGCAGCCTGGACCGTCGCCTCTCGCCTTTGGCTTAAGTCACTCATTTGAAAGGGATATTTATCAACTCACCATCAGCCGAGATGACCGGACCGGCCTCACGACCGCCCCCCGCTGCTTTCGTCCAGTTTACTGTACGCTTCGTTCTGGTAGACAAAATCAACGAATTTTGACTCCCCCCAGAGGGGGCGATGGCGCGTGCCAGAAAACAACAACCAAGACTCGGCCATTTCTTTTGGGCCATTTCGACTGTTTCCGAAGTCCCGCCTCCTGGAGAAGGACGGCGCGCATCTTCACGTCGGAGGCCGCGCACTCGACATCCTGATCTTCCTGGCTGAGCGGCCCGGTGAAGTCGTCGATAAGCGAGAGCTGGTCAAACGGGTCTGGGCCGATGTGAATGTCGACGATGGCAGCCTCCGCTTCCACATCGCGGCACTGCGCAAGGCCCTCGGTGATACCGGCAAGTCCGCCCGTTATGTCGTCAACGTCCCCGGGCGCGGCTATTGCTTCGTCGCATCTCTTGCCCAGATTGCTCCGGCGCTTCCGGGTCCCGCAATTGATGTCCCTCTGCCCCGCTCGCTTCCTGCGCCGCTCGCCCGGGTGATCGGGCGAGACGACGTCATCGAGAAGATTTCGACCGGGCTCGCGCTGCATCGCTTCGTCACCGTGGTCGGCCCCGGCGGTATCGGCAAGACTGCGGTCGCCGTGACGGTGGGCCACCGCAGGCTTGGCCATTTCGACGGCCATGTGTTTTTCGTCGACTTCGGACCGGTGAGAAAGCCCGAACTCGCCGCAATCACCATCGCATCGACGCTTGGGCTGTCCATCAATGCGGAAGATCCGGTCCCGGCCCTGCTGACCCATCTCCAGGCGAAACCGACGCTGCTGATCTTCGACAGTTGCGAGCACGTGCTGGAAACCCTTGCGCCGCTTGTCGAACGCCTGGTGCGGGAGGCGCCACGACTGCATGTGCTGGCAACCAGCCGCGAATCCTTTCGCAGCGACGGCGAACGCATTTTTCGGCTGTTTCCACTGGATTGTCCTCCCCGGCGCGACGACCTCGCAGTCGCCGATGTGCTCGCCTATCCCGCGGCCCAGCTCTTCGTCGAACGTATCGCGCAGAGCTCCGGGCCGTTTCAGCTCAGTGCGGAAGAAGCGCCGCTGGTGGCCGACATCTGCCGGCGCCTCGACGGCATCGCGCTTGCGATCGAACTCGCCGCGGGTCGCGTCAACGCTTATGGGATCGCGGGCACGGCGTCCCTCCTCGACAGCCGCTTTTCGCTGCAATGGCGCGGGCGACGCACTGCCATTCCGCGCCACCAAACGCTCAGCGCCGCCCTCGACTGGAGCTACGATCTCCTTCCTGCATCCGAGAGCGCGATCCTGCGACGGTTGTCCGTCTTCGTCGGACCATTCACGCCGGAGGCTGCTGCCGCCATCGCTTCGGGCGACGGACTCAGTCCCGCCGCGACCATGGAGGCGATCGACAATCTCGTCACGAAATCGCTGATCGCACCGTCAGGCGCGCGAGCGCTGCGTTATCGCCTGCTGGACACCACGCGCACTTATGCGTTGGGTAAGCTGAACGAGGCAGGCGAAGCAAAGCGGATCGCGCAACGGCACGCCGAATATTTTCGCGACCTGTTCGAGCGCGCCGAGGCCGAGACGTCCTCCCCGTTATCAGAGTGGCTCGGTACCTACGGCGCTGAACTAGACAATTTGCGTGCGGCGCTGGACTGGGCCTTTTCTCCCGATGGCGACACGCAGCTCGGCATCGTGCTGACGGCGGTGGCGGTCACGCTCTGGATCCGTCTCTCGTTGTTCTCGGAGTGTCGCGAGCGCGCCAGAACCGCATTGGCCGCTCTCGGAGACCACGGCGACGACCGGGTGCGCATGCAGCTTCTGGCTGCGCTTGGCTGGTCGCTGATGTACGGCGAAGGACGGGCACGCGAGGCCCGCCCGATCCTTGAGGCCACGCTAGAATTGGCCGATAAACTCGACGACAAGGATTTCCGCTTGCGAGCCCTCTGGGGCTTGTCGATCGATCAGTTCAACAACGGAGCCTTCGGCAAGTCACGCGTGTTCGCAGACCGCTTCGCCGAAGCGGCCGCAAATTCGCCCGACAAGACCGACCTCATGCTGGCGGACCGCCTCACGGCCGTCGTACTGCATTATCTCGGGGACCAACGCGAGGCGCGGGTCCGCATCGATCGCGTGAATGCGTCGCTGCATGTATTGGCCGAAAAGCCGAAGATATTCCCGCTCGATTTGCGGATATCGACGCAGTACTTCCGCGCCCGCATCCTGTGGCTCCAGGGTTACGCAGATCAGGCCCTCGCACTCGCTGAGCAGAACATTCACGAAGGTCGCGCCAATGGCCATGCGCTGACTTTCTGTAGCGTGCTCGGACAAGCCGCTTGCCCGATCACCTTTCTCGCCGGCGACTACGATGCCGCCGAACGCTACGGGACCGAACTGCTCGAGCACACCGATCGCCACGCCATCCGGCTCTGGGGATTGTGGGCGCGCGCGTTCAATGCTCTCGTCATCGCCAAGCGAACGGACGCCGAAACAGGCTTGCCGCTCCTGCGCGACGAACTGAATCGCGCCGGCGATGCCCGCTTCCTGCCGCGCTTTCTTCCGCTACTTGGCGAGCTCGCGGCGTGTTTCGGACAGGCCAATCAGGTCCATCAGGGCTTTGATACGATCGAGAACGCCTTGGCGCGCTGCAACGACAGGCAGGAACGCTGGTATCTGCCCGAATTGCTCCGCATCAAAGGTGAGCTGATGCGGAAAGAGGCGCCGCTATCCGAGGCCGCTGACGCCTGCTTTCACGAGGCCATGGATCTGGCCACACAGCAGGGCGCGGACTTCTGGCAGTTGCGATGCGCGATCAGCATTGCGCAGCTCAGGATTGAACAAGGCCAGCGTGCAGACGCACTCGCCGTTCTGGAGAACGCGTGCGGCGCGCTGGTCGAAGGATCAGGCATCTCCGATATGCATACTGCGCGTGATCTGATCACAGAATTGCGGATGTGATACCGGCGCGTCGTGGAGCGCTGCTCACGTCGTTCGATTCATCCAACGCGCGGAATAAAGCCCGGGACGCCGGTCTCAACCACTGAGTTGAATCTGATGTTCGTCGTGATCTGCTCTTTGATCTCCTGCATGGCGTCCTCAGGCAGAGCCGAGATATCGAGGTTTTCCTGGATTCGCCGTGGATTCGTCGAGGTAGTCAGGAAAGCTGAACCGCGCTGTACGGCCCATGCCAGCGCAATCTGAGCCGGCGTCTTGTGCAGGCGCTCCGCGATGGCAGTGATAACCGGATCGGCCAACAGGTTCGGCTTCATGGCATGTCCCAGCGCTGCAAACGCTTGCAGGACAATTCCATGCTCGCGGCAGAACTCGAGCAGCTCCCATTCCGGCAAGTAGGGATGGGATTCGACCTGCACCATGGCGGGTCTGATCCGCGCGACTGCAACGATCTCACGCAGCTTCTCCAACGTGATGTCAGACAGCCCGATCGACCTGCAGTGCCCTTCGTCGACGAGCTGCTCCAGCGCCTGCCACGTCTCTACCAACGTCACGCCTGAATCATAGATGACCTGCCCGCGCTCGTCCCTCGGGTCCTGCTCGTCGCCAGGCCGGAAGGCGAAGGGCGTGTGGATGATGTAGCAGTCAATATCATCGAGCCGTAGTCGCTTGCGGCTCGCGTCGAAGGCAGGCTTGACCCGTTCCGGCCGATGATTGGTATTCCATAACTTGGTCGTCACGAACAAGTCCTGACGCCGAAGCTTCCCCGCCTCAAACGCCTCCTGCAGCGCATCGCCGACTGCTTCTTCATTGCGGTAGCGCTCCGCACAATCGAGATGCCGAAATCCTGCTTCCAAAGCAGCTTTTGTGGCTTGCCTGGTCACGACCGGGTCCGGAATGAGCGTGCCAAATCCCACAGCGGGAATCGCCACGGACGCATGCGTTGGAATCTTCGTGTAACGAAGTGGATCGGATGTGGTCATGTTGATACTCCTTTGTTCGTCATCGGCTCCTGCACCAGCGCTGGAGATGATCGAAATTGAAGATGCGATGTGATTTCCCGACCGGCCGCGTTAACCGGAGGGTCTTGGCTTGCGCAGAAAGAATACGAGCGGGATCACGACGAGCATGGCGAACATCAGGATCTCGAACTGATCGATGACCGCAACGGTAGCCGCCTGGCGCGTGACCATGCCGTTGAGGGCGGCGAGGCTCGGCTTCCCGATCGAGCCCGCCGCGTTCGCGGCCACCCTGAACGGCGTGAGATGCTTGGTGAGTGCGATGTGCACGGCTTGCGTATTGGCATAGAAGAACAGCTGGACCACGGCGATACCGATCGTGCTGCCGTAGAGCCGCGACAAATTGATCAGGGCGCTGCCTTCCGATCGAAGCTTCGGATCGAGCGTACCGAACGCGGCCCTGGCGAGTGCGGGCAACACCATGCCGAGACCTGCACCCTGAAGGAAGCCGGCTTCGGCAACCGGCCGCCAATCCATCTCCGGCGAATAGCCCAGCATCAGCCAATTGGCATAGACCACCAGCGCCATCCCACCCATGAGGAACGGCCGGTAATCGACCTGCCCCGGGACGAAGCTCGTCAACACTAGCGCCCCCACGAGCGCCACAGCGCGCGGAATCGTCATGTAGCCGGTGGTGTCGACGGGGTAATTGAGCAACTCCTCCAGCATTGGAGAGGTCAAGGCCAGTGTTGGCAGCAAGACGAAACCGACCGCAAAGGAAATCACCGTCGAAAGGACGAGATTGCGATCCCTGAACAATACCGTGCGCGGGAAATGCTCCTTGGTCGTCATCACGTGCACGACGAAGAGGTAGAAGCCCAGGACTGAGGCGCCCGTTTCGACCCAGATCTCCGTCGAGGCGAACCATTCGAGGCGCTCGCCGCGATCGAGCAGCATCTGCAGCCCGATCATGCCGACAGAGAAAGTCGTGAGGCCGAAGATGTCGAATGGCTTGCTTCGCTCCGCCCGCTTCTCGCTCAGCAACGACGCCATCGTCAGGAAGATGAACGCCACCATCGGCAGGCCAAAATAGAAGATCGACGGCCACCCGTAGTATTCACCGAGCCAGCCGCCGATCGCAGGACCGGTGCTGATGCCCAGCAAAGAGCACACGGTCCATAAGAGGCTCATGCGCGCATGCCGGGCCGCCGATGTCGCCTCGAGCAGGATCGCCAACGACAGCGGCGCGAGCGGTCCGCTCGCCGCACCCTGGACGATCCTGGCTAGAACGAACTGGATGGACGTCGTTGCGAACGTGTCGAGCACGAGACCAAACGCGAAGATGACGAGGGCAGCCTGATAGACCGTTTTCCGGCCATACCGTCCCGCAAGCCATTGCGTGACCGACATGGTGACGGCGCTTGCCGCGATATATGACGAGAACACCCAACCAACCTCGTCGTTGGCCATCGAGAGCGTCGCCTGGATGTGCGGCAGCGCGGCATTCGGCACAGAAATATTGACCGCCTGCATGTAAGTCGCCAAGAGCGCCGCCGCCGAGATCGCTTGATGACCGCTGACAGCAGCGGCCGATGAGAGGCGCGAGCTCATTTGATGATCTCCTTTGCGAGCGCGGGCTGGATCAGGTGCAGCCAACTGCGGCGATGGCCCGTGTCGACGCGCGCCGTCACGCTGATGCCTGAAAACAGCGGCTGGGTCGGATCGGGATCGTCGAGCTCGAGGCGCACCGGCAATCTCTGGACGACCTTCACCCAATTGCCGGTCGCATTCTCCGGCGGCAGGACCGAGAAATCCGACCCGGTGCCGGGACTCATGCTGACGATATGCGCCTTGAACTTGCGGTCCGGGTAAGCGTCGACATCGACCATCGCCGCTTGGCCCGGACGCATATGGGTCAGGCCCGTCTCACGGAAATTCGCTTCGATCCAGACGTCCCTGCTCGACATCAGCGAGAATGTGGGCGCCCCCGCGGTCACGAACCCACCGATCTGCAGGTCGTCGACCTTCGTCACAACACCGTCGTCGGGCGCCCTCACGGTGGCGTAGGAGAGATCGAGCCGCGCGCGGTCGAGCTGCGCTTTGGCCGCGCGGACTGTCGGATGGCGATCAATGTCGGAGTCCGGATCGCCGTTGAGCGCCACGACCGTGTTGGCAATCTGCTGCTCGATCGACGCCATGTGTTGACGCGCGATCTTGAGATCGGTCTCGGCCCGCTCGTAGACCGCGCGCGGGGTGAAATCGGAGGCAACCAGCATTTTCTTGCGATCGAACTCGCGCTCGTCGAAAGCAGCAGTGTCCCTCGCCGATTGCAGCTCGGCCTGCTGCTGGCGGTAGGTGGCCTTGAGGGAATCGATCTGAAGCCGCGTGCTGCCAAGCCGAGCCTCGGCCTGATCGACAGCAATCTGATAAGGCTCCGGATCTATTCGAAACAGGACCTGGCCCTGCCGAACACGCTCGTTGTCGTGCACGGCGATTTCCACCGCCTGCCCGGACACCCGCGCGTTGATCGTCACTTTCGCGGCACGCACGAATGCGTCGTCGGTCGAGACATAGGGTTCCTGCGCCAGATAGATGAAAGCGCCGAACACGGCAGCCACCGCCGGTAAAATCACCATCAGGGGCCTGCGCAGCCGCCGGGCAAAATCCGGTCCAAACAACGGCACGGCGGCTTCGCTACCGCGGAAGCCCCTGCGATCGCCCAGCCAGCCGGCGATTGGCATAAAATTCAGACCCATGGTCATCGTCCTTATCGTATTTAATAACGTACGTTACAAATACTGTACCCCCATGCAACGATCAAGGCGCCCACCCATTGATTTTTATAACGATCCATACAAATATACGTGTGGAGCATGGCAACCAGGATCTCGGTGATATGGCACGGAAGAAGAACGAGACGGCCCCGGCGCGCCGCGGACGGCCACCCGCCTACGACGCAGAGACGGCCCTCAAACGGGCCACGGACGCGTTCTGGAGGACCGGCTATTCAGGCACATCTCTCGACAAGGTTGCCGCCGCGACCGGCATGAGTCCACCAAGCCTCTACGCGGTGTTCGGCAACAAGCACGCGCTCTATCTCGAAGCGCTCGCCCGCTACTGGGAAACAAGTCTGGCCGCCACACATGAGGCCCTCGCGGGATACCATCCCTTGGACGAAGCCTTGATGCTCGCCTATGATGCAGCGCTGTCGATCTATTTTTCGGGCAAGGGAACCGCGCGCGGCTGTTTCGTGGTCGGAACCGCTGTGACCGAAGTCGCGGAAGATGCCGAAATCCGAAAGAGCGTTGCGGCCGGACTACGCGCAATCGATGCCCAATACGAAGCGCGCTTCCGCCGCGCGCGGGACGAGGGCGAGCTGAATCCGAACGCCGACCCCGCTGCACTTGCGATCCTTGCTGCCGCCACGATGCAGACGATTGCAATTCGCGCCCGTGCCGGCGCTCGCCGCTCCGAACTGGTAGAACTCGCCCGGAAGGCCGTGGACGTGATCTGCGGATGCCAGCCGAAAGTGCGTCAGGGCGCCCTCGCCTGAGATCAATGGCTCTACCAGCAGAGCCGAAAGACAACGATCGCTGCTGGCAATTGGCCATCGCTAGCCCCCTGCGGCCGTCGCGCGTCGCGGCAGTTTCCAGTCGGGTCGGATGAAATGGCACGTGTAGCCGTCGGGATAGCGTTCGAGATAATCTTGGTGTTCGGGCTCGGCTTCCCAGAATTCGCCGGCCGGAGTGACTTCCGTCACCACCTTGCCGGGCCACAGACCCGACGCTTCAACATCGGCGATGGTGTCCTCGGCAATGCGCTTCTGTTCGTCTGACGTGTAGAATATCGCCGAGCGGTAACTCGTCCCCAAATCATTGCCCTGGCGGTTGAGCGTCGTGGGATCATGAATCTGGAAGAGGAATTCCAGCATCGCCCGAAAGCTGGTCTTCGCGGGATCGAAGATAATCTCGATTGCTTCGGCATGACCTTCGTGATTGCGATAGGTGGCGTTCTTCACCCGGCCGCCGGTGTAGCCGACCCGCGTCGAGATCACACCCGGCAGCCTGCGGATGAGATCCTGCATGCCCCAGAAGCAACCTCCGGCCAAAACTGCGCGCTCTGTCGTCATTTGATGCTCCATCTGGTCCATTCGGACGATCCCATCCTACTGCGCGGCCGTGTGCAAGCGAGGGTCATCGTGATCGTCATGATACTCGAGGCCGAGGGGTCCAATGGCCGTCACCTGCGTGACGTATTCCCCGGACTTCGCCCAATGAAAGTGCCAGGTCTCACCCGGCAGGACAATAACGCTGCCCGGAGGATAGGCTTTGACCTGATCATCATCGAAGGTCTCCCCGAGGCCGATGTAGAAAACGCCAGACATGACCGTGTAGATGCGATCTTCCGGATGTTTGTGAGGCATCAACTTCGTGCCACCGGGCACCCTCACCCGGACCACATAGGGCCCGGGCTCGGTGGGATGACCGACCATGACGGCCAGCCGCGCCGCAGGCGGAAACGCCGGAAACGGCTTCCAGTCGATATCCTCGGGCAGAATTGCCCGAAACCTGTCTTCGTCCGGCTGATGTTGGCGGGGCATGGCGCCGTCTCCTCGGTTCGGCTAGGCCAATTTGGCGTCGAGCGTGATCGTCGCGTTCAGCACTTTCGACACCGGGCAGTTCTTCTCAGCTTCGCCGGCGATACGGGCAAAGCCGGCGTCGTCGAGGTTCGGCACCTTGGCGCGCAAGGTCAGCGCCGACTTGCTGATCTTGAAGCCCTTGCCGTCGGGATCGAGCGTGACCGCAGCTTCGGTCGACAATTCGGTCGGCGTAAAGCCTGCCAGCTGGAGGCCGAAGGCAAGCGCCATCGTGAAACAGCCGGCGTGGGCGGCCGCGATCAATTCCTCGGGATTGGTACCCTTCTCGTTCTCGAAGCGCGTCTTGAACGAGTAGGGCGTCTCGGCGAGCACGCCGGATTCGCTCGATAAATGCCCGGTGCCATCGCGGCCGGTGCCCTGCCATACAGCTTTTGCTTTACGGATCATCTCTTTGCTCCTTGTTTGCTCGCGTCGTTTGGCGGCGCTCCGCACCGGTGGAAGGCAATCTCGGCGCACCCGCCAAGTCGCCTTCCAACCGGTCGAGCGCCGCAGCGGTTCCATCAAACGCCGATCTGTCCGACGTGAAATCCCAGCCGGTTCTCGACATCACCCGCGCGGTGGAAACCACGCGCCATGAGCGCCTTGATCCTGGCCTGAGTCGAAGGACGACCGAGAGATGCAATGAATGCGTCCCACTCCGGCTTGATTTCCTCATCCGGCGGCAGGCTCGCGACATCGACCAGACGCTTGGTCTCGGCAATCGTCTCCTTGTCGAACGTGGCGATGCGCATCGCGAGCGCCTCGACAAAGCCGTCCAATTCGCTATCGGGCAGCGAACGGTTCACGTAGCCGTAGCGCTCAGCGAGGTCACCGTGGATGTCGTCCGCGCCCAGCAGCACTTCGAGCGCACGACCGCGGCCCATGAGGCGCGGCAGTCGCGCCATCGGCCCGCCGCCGGGCACAAGGCCTGCTCCGACCTCCCATTGTGACAGGATCGCCTTCTCGCGGCTGGCAAAGCGCATGTCGCTTGCGAGCGCGAGCTCACTGCCGACCCCGGTCGCCCGCCCCCGGATCGAAGCGATCGACACGACGGGCGCCCGGCTCAGGCGCACCAGCATATCTGGTAGCGCCTGCAGCCCAGTCGGCCCCGGCGGGATGCTCAGTGAGTCCTCGAGCGGCGCCAGGAAGTCATAATGCGTGATGAAGAAGCCTTCGACGGCGCTGTCGAACACGACGACCTTGACCTGCGGATCGGTTTCGATCGCCGTGATGACGTCGCCCAGCAGCGGAAGGTGCTTAGGGCCAAAGATATTCACCGGTGGCATGTCGAAGGTGACACGCCAATATGTCGGCAAGCGCCGCTCCAGCCGGATTTGCTCCGTCGTAAAGGTGCGTTCGGGGCGATTCATGTTGTACTCCTGATTTTCTAGACAAGGGGCGCGTGCAGGCACGCGCCCCTGTTGCGCATTAGATGGATTGGCGCAGCGGGCGGAACGCAGTGCGCATTTCCGCGCAGAACAGCACGGGCTGCTCCCAGGCCGCGAAATGGCCGCCCTTGTCGACACGGTTGAAGTGAATCAGCTTGGGATACGCTTTCTCGGCCCAGCTGCGCGGCGCCGCATAGATTTCGTCCGGGAAGACGCTGACGGCGACGGGGATCTTCACATGCTTGGGTTCGAAGAACACCAGCTTGTTCTCCCAGTACAGGCGCGCGGAAGACACCGCCGTGTTGGTAAGCCAGTAGAGCGTGATGTTGTCGATGACATCATCTCGCGACAATCCTTCGGACTTGCCGTCGAAGACCCGCGCGATCATCGCAGCACTGCGCGCGTCATGGTCGAGCATCCAGGACGCCAGGCCCGCGGGCGAATCCACCAGCCCATAGAGCGTCTGTGGCCGGTTCGACATCTCGATCGCATAGCCAAGGCCGTGCTTGTAGAAATCGTCGAGTTGATCGTAGGCATGGCTCTCGTCCGCCGAAAGGCCGGATGGTTTCGATCCGCCGGGCTGAAGCGCCTTCGCGATGTCATCGGGAACCGTTGCAGGCATGTTGGTGTGGATACCAAGCAACTCCGGTGGGGCAAGCAACGCCATTTGCTCCGTGATCGCGTTGCCCCAATCGCCGCCCTGCGCGACGTAGCGGTTGTAGCCAAGCCGCTTCATCAGCACGACCCAGGCACGCGCGACACGTTGCGGATCCCAGCCGAGATTGGTCGGCTTGCCCGAGAAACCGTAACCCGGAAGCGAGGGGATCACGAGGTCGAATGCATCTGCCGCTGTTGCGCCGTGCGCCGTCGGATCCGTCAGCGGGCCGACAATCTTCATCTGCTCGATGATCGAGCCCGGCCAGCCGTGCGTCACGATCATCGGCAATGCGTTGTCGTGCCGGGAGCGCACGTGGATGAAATGGATATCGACGCCGTCGATCTCGGTGACGAATTGCGGCAACGTGTTCAACCGCGCTTCCATCTTGCGCCAATCGTAATCAGTCTGCCAGTAGCGCACGAGCTGCTGAAGCGTCGTGAGTTGCACGCCCTGCGACTGATCGGCGACAATCTCGCGATCCGGCCACCGCGTCGCCGCCAGGCGTCGGCGCAGGTCGAGCAGATCTTCCTCGGGCACATTGATGTGGAACGGACGGATCGCACCGCTCACGGCAGCCTTCGCTGAATGCAGCGGCAACAGACTTGCCACACCGGCGGCGACAACACCCATCGCGGCTTGGTTCAGTAATTGGCGGCGGTCAGGATTCAGGATGTCGGTTCGTGCTTGCGTGGTCATTTTGATCTCCTCTCCTCTGATTGGTGACGTCGACCGCATTTGACATCGACAGATCGGTTCGTCGTGCGAGGAGAATGGCTCAGGACCTTGCGATCGGCTCGTTATGGATTGTTAGGCTGCGTTAGTCGTTGCGAGTCGTCGCAACGTAGAGCGAGAGTGTACTGACGGATGATTTCCACGAAACGAGGCGTGCAAATACATCATGGCGCATGATGAGCCATCACGCGCCACGTCAACACGGAGCTGAGCGTCTCTGGTCAAAAGTCAGGTCGGCAGCGGCTGGCCGGCCTGCTCTCGCACGATGTAGTCGGCGTACCAGTCCTGCCAGTTCTCGTCATGGACTCCGGTCCGCTTCTCATGCTCGCCGTGCGCCGCAGCGGCGCGACGCAACGCGCGTGCAAGTTCACTTGACGAAGTGAAACTCGTATCCGTCGCGTCGATACGGCCGGGCAGCCGTGTCGTGATTTCCTGGAAAAGCCAGCCATTGCCATCGGGATCTCTGAACGACGCAAAGGAGCTGTAACTGCCGCGCTTTGGATCAACGCCATTCAGCCGTACATTGCCAAAGAGATACGGCTCGTCCACTCCGGCATGAACATCGCCGCCGCCATGGAAGGGTTCGCTGATCCTGACACCGCGCGCGAGCAAATCCTGCCGCGCCGCTTCGAGGTCCGAAACGATCAGATAAAGACCTTGCGCCGAACCCGGCGCCGCAGGCGTGACGTTCTTGCCGAAAATCACGGAACAGGCTGAGCCCGGCGGCGTGAACTGGATCACGCGCCAGCCATCATCCGAGGCGAAGTCGGCATCCAGTCTCCAGCCGAGATTTGCGTAGAAGGCCTTGGCACGGTCCACGTCCGACACGGGGATCACGATGACCTCGAGCTTGAGATCGGCTGCGCCTGATTTCGCGGATTTGGCGTTGGCTGAGGGATTCATCTCGATGGTCGTCATGTCGAACTCCCTGATTTGAGGCTGCGGCTTCGAGGAGGAAGCCACATCCGGCACCACTATTTCGCGTGGACCGGGGAATATTGCTCGTTGTCGGATGTTGCAGTTCGCTGGCGACTAAGAGCGCGGCCGCTTCCCTAAGCGGCCACGAGTGGCATCGCAATCGTCACGCGCGTGCCGCCCTGCCCGGCTTCGCCATGCATCCGCGCAGCGACGCTGCGGGCCAGGCCTTCCAGAATCCGGCTTCCGGCGCCCTGAAGCGGCCGGGTCGCGCCGACGCCATTGTCGGCCACCGTGCAGAACCAGCCACCCTCGCGGTTCACCAACTCGATGCGGATCAATGCGCCGCTCTTGTTCGGAAAGGCGTGTTTGGCCGCGTTCGTGACGAGTTCGGTCAGCATCAGAGCAAGCCGGTGACACTGCCATGCCGGCAGCATGCCGTTTTCGATCGAAGCCTCGCAGCGGATGCCGGCAGGCTCCAGCACGGCTTCGGACAGCGCTCCGCAAAGGCCTTCGAAGAAGGCTTCAATGGAGATCGTCGCCAAATCGTCATTGTCGGATAGGAGCTGATAGAGCCTGCCGAAGGCGACGATACGTCGCTCGAGACGATCCACCGCGACCGACATGTCCTTAGCCCCCACCCGCGTGAAATCGCGGCGAACTGACGCACTCAGTAGTGTCAGCGTGTTCTTCATACGGTGGTTCGACTCACGCATCACGAGTTCCCAATCACGCGAGACGTCGTCAAGATTGGCGACAAGGTGAGATCGAAAGCCGCTATCGTAGGTCCGAGAGCTGATATCGGGCATCATAGCCTCCCCGTTGGAAATAGGCCTAACTCGGAAGCTATACTGATGCGGACCCTCGGCTCACGCTCGTTAGACGTTGCAAGATTCTGTTATGATCGCCCGGCGCGCGATATCGCAGGACATGAGCACCTCAATCACCTAAAATCGCGTTGCCGAACTTTCGCGCTTTCCACATAAGCCGTTCGCGTTTAAACAAAATTCGCTGCGTTTTGGCCTTGCTCTGCCGACCCCGATCGCATGCCGGTTGCTCGATTTCGCCGCTTTCTGCCGGTTTACTCACGGTCTCGTTCTGGTAGATCAAACAACGACAGCAGCACTTCCCTTCGCTGGAATCATGGCGCGTGCCGGACACTAACGACCAGGACTCGGCCATTTCCTTCGGGGCTTTCCGGCTATTTCCCCGATCACGGCTTCTTGAGAAGGATGGTGTGCCGCTGCATCTCGGCGGCCGCGCGCTCGACATCCTCATTTTTCTTGCCGAGCGAGCCGGCGAAGTCGTCGACAAGCGGGAATTGGTCAAACGAGTCTGGGCCGACGTGAATGTCGACGAAGGCAGCCTGCGCTTCCACATCACGACCCTGCGCAAGGCCCTGGGGGGCGCCGGCGAAGGTGCACGCTACGTCGTCAACGTGCCTGGCCGTGGCTATTGCTTCACGGCGCCGCTGATCGCGGCTCCGGTTGCGGAGGCCCGGCCGGCCGTGACTGTCGCCTCGCCCCGGTCCCTGCCCACCCCGCTCGCGAAGATGATTGGCCGCGATGACGCCGTCGAAAGGATTGCGGCCGAGCTGTCGCTGCATCGTTTCGTCACCATCGTCGGCCCGGGCGGCATCGGCAAGACCTCGGTCGCGCTTGCGGTGGCGCACGGTCAGCGCGCGAGCTTCGAGGACCACGTTTGCTTCGTCGATTTTGGCGCAGTGACGGACCCACGGCTCGTTCCCGGCACGATCGCCGCGGCTCTCGGCCTGACCGTCAATTCCGAGGATCCGATACCGGGATTGCTGCTGTCACTGCGCAACCGCCGAACGCTGCTGCTTCTCGACAGCTGCGAGCATATCATCGACGCGCTCGCCCCCCTGGCGGAGCGCATCGTACGCGAGGCACCGGAGCTGCATGTTATCGCCACCAGCCGCGAATCCTTCCGCGCCGAAGGCGAGAGAGTGTTCCGGCTGTTTCCGCTTGATTGTCCGCCGCAGCGCGACGACCTCAGCATGGCTGATATCCTTGCCTATCCGGCAAGCCAGCTCTTCGTCGAGCGGATCGCCGAAAGCCTGAGCGAATTCGAGCTCAGTGAGGAGGATGCACCTCTCGTCGCCGATATCTGCCGTCGCTTGGACGGCATTGCACTCGCGATCGAGCTTGCCGCCGGACGGGTCAACGCGTACGGGATCGCCGGCACGGCCTCGCTGCTCGACAGCCGCTTCTCGCTGCTGTGGCGGGGACGCCGGACCGCGATTCCCAGGCACCAGACGTTGAGTGCGGCGCTGAGCTGGAGCTATGATCTGCTGCCCGCGACCGAAAGCGCGACCTTGCGCGGATTGTCGGTCTTCGTCGGGCCATTCACGCTGGAAGCAGCCCTCGCCGTCGCCGCAAGTCAGGGAATCGATGAAGCAGAGGCGGTCGAGGCCGTCTCGAATCTGCTGTCGAAATCCCTGATCGCGACGTCCCCCGCAGAACGGCGGCTGAGATATCGCCTGCTGGACACAACCCGCGCCTTCGTCGGCGACAAGCTCGTCGAAAGCGGCGAGGCCACTCGTGTGGCGCGCGCCCACGCCGAGTATTTCCGCGACTTCCTGCACGACATTTCGGTGAAATCGGCGGGCATGCAGAATGCCGGCGGCTTCCTGCCCTATGCCGACCATCTGCCAAATGTTCGGGCCGCGCTGACCTGGAGCTTCTCGGAGGATGGTGACCGCGCGATCGCCATAGACCTGGCTGCGTCGGCTGCGCAATTCTTCCTCGAACTGACCTTGCTGACGGAGTGTCACAGCTGGACCCAGCAGGCGCTCGCCTCTGCCGACGGGATCGATGGTCGCAAGGAGATGGCGTTGCAGGCTGCCCTCGGCGTCTCCGTGATGTTCACGCAAGGCAACACGGAAGGGGTCAAGTCGGCATTCACGCGAAGCCTGCAACTGGCGGAGGGCCTCGACGAACTGCACTGGCAGCTCTGGCTCTTGCGTGGGCTGCACATCTACCTGACCCGGGTCGGAGATTTTCACGGTGCGCTCGGCACTGGCGAACAGGGCCAAAGCGTCGCCAGGAAGCTGAACGATCCGACCAGCACGCTCAACGTCGAGTGGATGCTCGGCGTGGCGCATCATCTGATCGGCAACCAGGATAAGGCCGTCCAGTTCTGCGAAAGCGCGATGGTGCACGATCCGGCCTCCCGACGGCTCAATATCGGCCATCTCGGTTATGATGACCGCATTGTCGCGCTGGTCGCCTTGGCGCGCGGGCTTTGGCTCAGCGGCCGGCCAGATCGTGCCGTCGAGGCGGCGAGGTTCACGGTGCGCCAGGCCGAGCTGCTCGAACAGCCCCTGACGCTCGGCATTTCCCTGATCTGGACCATCTATGTGTTTCTCTGGGTCGGCGACTGGGCCAGCGCCGAGAGCCTGATCGAGCGGCTGATCGACCACTCCGCGCGGCACTTCCTCGGCCCCTATCATGCCGTCGGGATCGGCCAGAAGGGCGAGCTCCTGCTCCGTCGCGGCGATATCGCCGGCGGGATCGAGCATCTTCGCCGCAGCCAGGCGACCTTGTACGCCACGCGGCACCGGATCATGACCACGGTGTTCGCAACGGCGCTCGCGGAGGGGCTGGCCGCCCAGAACGAGGCTGATGAGGCCTTGCGCATGATCGACGAGGCGATCGCCCAGATCGGCGATCACGGCGAATCCTTCGACATGCCGGAAATGCTTCGGGTCAAGGCGGACATCCTGGTCCGGTCCGCCGGGTCGACCGAAGCCGAAGCGCTTCTCCAGAAATCGCTGGCCTTGTCGCGCCGGCAATGTGCGCGCGGCTGGGAGCTGCGGGGGGCAATGAGCCTCGCCGGCATCTGGCAGCGGGCCGGGCGAAAGGGCGACGCGCAAGCCTTGCTCGCACCGCTGGTCGCGCAATATCAGGAAGGCCTGTCGAGCCGCGACCTGGTCACCGCCAGGAAACTTCTGAGCGCCTTGAATTAGGAGTATCTTCAACGGGATACCGCCCGATTGGGCTCTTGCAACTCCTAACAACTTCTAACACGCCAAGCCGCCCGCGCCCCGCCATGGTGATGCCAATTCGTGGTGGATGCAGTGAGACATGGCACTTCTTGACGATGCGATCGACGCCTGCGGCGGGCTGGCCCGCTGGAATAGCTTGAGCCGGTTCACACTGCATCTATCCGTGGGCGGCAGCCTGTTTTCCGACGCAGGACATGCCCGCGAATTCAAGGACGTCACCGCGGAGGGATCGACGCGCACACAATCGGTCCGCTTCACGGGAATCACCGGCGGCGAGCAGTCCGGTGCGTTTCAGCCGGATGCGATCACGATCGAAAGCCTTGATGGACAGGTGCTGCGGACCTGGCGCAATCCGAGCCTCGCGTTCCCCAGCAACGGCACACATGCGCTGGCGGACGAACTCCATTTGGTCTTCTTCTGCGGCGTCCAGATCTGGAACTATCTCACGACCCCGTTCCTCCTCGCCCGTCCCGACGTCGTGGTGGAAGAGCTGTCGCCGTGGCAGGAGAACAACGAGACTTGGCGCCGCCTCCGCGCGCAATTCCCGCCGGGCCTGATCAGCCTCGCGTCCGAACAGATTTTCTATTTCGACGAGAATGCCTTCCAGCGACGGACCGATCACGATCTCCTCGGTGCGCACGTCGCGCACTATTCCTGGGCTCACGAAAAGTTCGGCGGCATCGTGGTGCCAACCCTGCGGCGCACGCTGGCGCTGCAGCCCGACGGAACCGTGATTGCCAAGCCCGTGCTGATCGATGTCGAAATCTTCGACGCCGTCTTCGAGTGATGGCTAAGCCAATGAAATATCGGCTCAAGCGTGCGCTCCCGCGACGAGCTGCCGCACCTCGCCCGCGCCCACACAATCTAACAGGTCCTAATCACCCCTAACGAGCTTCCATGCCTCCTCACGCCTATCCTGCAAACATACCGAGGATGCGAGTCCACCGGTCACCGCGAACGAAGCTCAGAAGGAATAAGCGATGCTGACCGAATTGCAGACGACCCACGGCCGGATCGAACTTTTCGCCCGTCCAGCGGATCATGAAGCCCCTCACGCGCTCCACGCGATCGCCCGGGAAAACCAGTGGCGGCAGATCGTGTGCAGCTCGAAAGCAGCGTTGGAGGACATCGCGATCTCGCGATGGGACGACGCTCGGGACGCTTCGTCGCACGCGGCGACGACGCCCGCCGACCGATATTTCGTCGGCATCGCCTTGAAGCCCACGCGCGCCATCCTGACCAGGGACCGCCGGGTCATTTTCGACGGCATCATGCCGGCAGGCACGCTCTATGTCAGCGCGCCGTCACGACAGCTGGACGTGCAATTCCTGGCGCCCTGTGCCTTCCTGCATCTCCACATCTCTGCCGAGCATTTCCCGACGCGATGGTCGCAGGGCACAGCCGAGGGTCTCGACGACCTCGTTCTGTTGCGCGATCCGCTGGCTGCGGGGCTGACCAAGGCACTTGCCGAGCAAGGCGACGCCGCGGGGCATGAATTTGCCCATTGTATCGGTCAGATCCTTGCGATGCATTTGGCCCGGCCGGAACTGCCGCGCGCCAAGGTCAATGCGCTGCCGAAATGGCGTCTGCGGCGCGTCCAACAACATATCGCCGCGCATTTCGAACGCAGCATCAGCCTCTCCGAGCTCGCCAGCATCGCCGGTCTGTCACGCATGCATTTCGCAGCACAGTTCCGCGCAGCGACCGGGTATCGTCCGCGTGAATACCTGCTCAATCACCGGATCGAACACGCCAAGTCGTTGCTGACGACGACCCAGCGGCCTCTGGCCGAGATCGCGCTTGCTGTCGGCTTCAGCACTCAGGCGCACTTCTCAACCGTATTCAAGCGCATCAGCGGCCAGACCCCGGCGCGATGGCGCGCGACCGCCAGCAACGTACGGCCTGACGTTGAAGCGCTGCCATACCGGCGTCGGTCCTGGGACGGCGACCGTTTCGCGGGGACGGCCGCATGACCGTGGTTTTGGCGTAGGCGCCCCGCTTGCGCCGGCTCGCGCCCTCTCCTCCCGGGCCACCGAGCCTCCTAGGGCCGCCCTGTACCCCCCGCAGGACGGCCCCCTTTTCTTTTGCTGCCGAAATTCAGTGTCACGCGTGCGGGCCGGTGCGAGCGCAGCGTTGTCGCAGCACGTACGGGTGATCTCACGCTGACGCAGCTCTCTAGCCCGCCGGCAGCGCATCCAGATGGCAGGCCACCCATTGCTCGCCTTCAGCTGAGCGAAGCTGCGGCTCTTCCGTTCGGCAGCGATCGAACACATACGGACAGCGGGTGTGGAAGCGGCAGCCTTTCGGAGGATTGATCGGGCTCGGCACATCACCGCCGAGGATGACGGGATTGCGCTTGGCGCCGGGCTCCGGCAGCGGCACCGCCGAGAGCAGCGCCTTGGTGTAGGGATGCCTCGGTGCGGCAAAGATTTCCCGACGCGGGGCGACCTCGACGATCTTGCCGAGATACATCACCGCGACGCGGTGGGTCATGTGCTCGACGATCGCGAGATCATGGCTGATGAACAGCAGCGCCAGCCCGAACTCGCGCTGAAGATCCTGCAACAGATTGACGATCTGCGCCTTGACCGAGACGTCGAGCGCCGAGACCGCTTCGTCGCAGACGATCAGCTCAGGCTCGGCCGCGAGCGCACGCGCAATGCCGATACGCTGACGCTGGCCGCCGGAGAATTCGTGCGGCCTGCGGTTCAACGCCTCTCGCGGCAGGCGCACTGTATCCATCAGCGCCGTTACGCGCGTCTCGAGATCGATTGCCGACTTGGCGAGGCCGAAATTGCGGATTGGTTCGGCGAGAATGTCGCGCACCCGCATGCGCGGATTGAGGCTCGAGAACGGATCCTGGAACACCACCTGCACGCGCCGCCGCATCTGGCGCATCGTATTCGGATGCGCATCGTCGATGCGTTGGCCGTCGAGGATGACCTGGCCTGACGTCACATCGAACAGCCGCAGGATCGCCCGACCGACCGTCGATTTGCCGCAACCGGATTCGCCGACCAGCGACAGCGTCTCGCCGCGCGCGATCTCGAACGAAACGCCATCGACCGCGTAGACAAATTCGGTTTGCCGCCCGAACAGGCCCTTCTTGACCGGAAAATGCTTCTTGAGGTCGTTGACCTGGAGCAGCGGGGTACTCATGCCGCGGCAGCTCCCTTGGCGGCGTAATGGCACGCGGCGATGTGGCGAGGCCCCTTCTCCTCCAGCCCCGGGGCATATTGCCGGCAGAGATCGGTCGCCTGCGCGCAACGGCCGGCAAAGACGCAGCCGCTGATCGGCTTGCGCAGATCAGGCACCTGCCCTGGAATTTCAGCAAGCCGCGTCGTGGTGCCGGCGAGCGACGATCCCAGCTTCGGCACCGCGCCGAGCAGGCCTTGCGTATAGGGATGACGCGGCGAGCGAAACAGCTCGGCCACCGGCGCCTCCTCGACCTTGCGGCCGGCATACATCACCATGACGCGCTCGGCGATCTCGGCAACGACGCCGAGATCGTGGGTGATCAGGATGATGGCAGCACCGACGCGGCGCTTCAGGTCGAGCATCAACTTGAGGATCTGCGCCTGAATGGTGACGTCGAGCGCCGTGGTCGGCTCGTCGGCGATCAGGAGCTTGGGATTACAAGCCAACGCGATCGCGATCATCACGCGCTGGCGCATGCCGCCGGAGAGCTGGTGCGGGTATTCACGCACGCGCCGCTTCGGCTCGGGAATGCCGACCAATGTCAGCATCTCGATCGCGTGCGCTTCGGCAGCCTGTTTGTCCAGGCCCTGATGGATCATCAGCGTTTCCCGGATCTGGCGGCCAACCGTCAGCACCGGATTCAGGCTCGTCATCGGCTCCTGGAAGATCATCGAGATGTCGTTGCCGCGGATGGCACGCATCTCGCGATCTCCGAGCTGCAGGAGGTCCTTGCCCGCGAAGCGGATCGAACCCGCGATCCTGCCCGGCGGCTCCGGGATCAGCCGCATCAGCGACATCGACGTCACCGACTTGCCGCAGCCGGATTCACCGACGATGGCGAGCGTCTCGCCCTCGTTGACATGGAAGGAGACCCCGTCCACCGCGCGGTTGATACCGCTGGGAGTGCGGAAGTGGGTCTGGAGGTTTTCGACTTCGAGCAACGCCATCGCAATCAGCCCCAGACCATCAGAGACGCTTAGCCATGCGCGGATCGAGCGCATCGCGCAGACCGTCGCCGAGCAGGTTCACGGCAAGCACGGTGATGGAGAGGAAAGCCGCCGGGAAGAATACGATGTAGGGCTTGACCTGCCACAGCGCCCGCCCCTCGGCCATGATGTTGCCCCAGGACGGAATGGTGGGCGGCGTGCCGGCACCGATGAACGACAGGATCGCCTCGGTGATCATGGCGCTGGCGCAGATATAGGTCGCCTGCACCAGCATCGGCGCGACCGTGTTGGGCAGGATGTGACGCAGGATGATCATCGGCGTCCGCGTACCGCAGGCGACCGCCGCGTCAACATAGGGCTGCTCGCGCAGCGACAGCACCACGCTGCGGACAAGTCGCGAAACGCGCGGGATTTCGGCGACGGTGATCGCGAGGATCACATTGCCGACGCTGCCGCGCGTCAGCGCCATCAGCGCAATCGCCAGCAGGATTGGCGGGATCGACATCAAGCCGTCCATGAAGCGCATCAGGATGCCGTCGGCCCAGCGGACGAAGCCCGAGACCATGCCGATGGCGAGACCGATCGCCGAGGCAAAAATCGCAACCGACAACCCGACCGTGAGCGAAACCCGCGCGCCAAACAGCACGCGCGAATAGATATCGCGACCGAGCACGTCGGTACCGAACCAATAGGCTGCCGACGGCGCACGCGTGCGCTTGGCGGGCGCCAGCGCAGTTGGATCGACCGTCCAGAGATACGGCGCAAAGACCGCGATCAACACGAGCGCTAGCAGCAGCCCGCCGCCGAGCGCAACGGTGGGATGGCTGCGCAAGAACCCGATGAAGCCGCGCCGGATCGTGACCGGCCGCAGGATTTCGGGCAGCTGCGGCGCAAGGACAAGCCCGGCCGGAAGCGATTGCGGATTGACTGTCGTATCGGTCAATAGCGGATCCTCGGGTCAACGAGCGTATAGGTGACGTCGATCATCAGGTTGACGAGGACATAGACGAAGCTGAACAGCAGCACGATGCCCTGGATGACGGGATAGTCGCGGCGCAGGATCGCATCGATGGTGAGGCGGCCGAGACCGGGGATCGCGAACACGCTTTCCGTCACGACGGCGCCGCCGATCAGCAGCGCGATGCCGATCCCGATGACGGTCACGATCGGCACCGCTGCGTTCTTCAACGCGTGAATGAACAGGATGCCGCCCTGCCCCATGCCCTTGGCCTTGGCAGTGCGGATATAGTCCTGCTGCAGCACTTCGAGCATGGCAGCACGGGTGATGCGTGCGACCAGCGCGATGTAGACGCAGCCGAGCGCAATCGCCGGCAGAATCAGGTTTTGCAGCCACGGCCAGAAGCCCTGGTTAAGCGGCGTATAGCCCTGCACGGGAAGCCATTCGAGCTCGAGCGCGAAGATGTAGGCCAGCACGTAGCCGACCACAAAGACCGGCAACGAGAAGCCGAACACGGCAAACCCCATGATGGCCCGATCAATGAAGCTGCCGGCCTTCCACGCCGCCACGACGCCGAGCGGCACCGCGACCACGATGGTGAGCAGGAGCGTGATCGCCATCAACGAGAGCGTCGGCCCGAGACGCTGCCCGATCATCGTCGACACCGGAAGACTGGTGAAGATCGAGGTACCGAGATCGCCGTGCAGGATACGCCAGACCCAGCTTCCAAACTGGATCAGGAACGGCCGGTCAAGGCCGAGGCTCTGGCGAATGCGCTCCACATCCTCCGGGCTTGCCTGGTCGCCCGCGATCACCACGGCGGGATCACCCGGTGCGATATAGAGCAGGCTGAACACGAACAGCGCGACGATTGCCATCACTGGCAAGGTCGCGACGACGCGACGGAGGATGTAGGAGAGCATCTGGCTTCAGCGTGCGATCATGCGGTCTTCGATACGCCCCAGAAGAACGGCAGCGGTCCCTTGGTGATGCCGGAGACGTTCTTGCGCCACGCCGTGTAGCTGAGGAAGAAGCCGGTCGGCGCGTAGACGACGTCCTCGAACGCCGCCTTGTTCAGCCGGCTGACCGCGGCCTTCTCTTCATCGAGGTTCTTGGCGTCGAACCAGGAGGTGACCTCCTTTTCGGTGCCCGCGCTGGTGGGCCAGCCGAACCAGGCTTTGTCGCCATTGGCGCGAATGGCGGTGTAAGGCGCGGGATTAATGCAATCTGCGCCCGCATGCCAGGTGTGGAACATGTTCCAGCCGCCTTGTCCGGGCGGGGTCTTCTGCGCACGACGGGAGCCGACGGTGCCCCAATCGGTCGCGACGAAGTCGACATTCATGCCGAGCTTCTTCAACAGGTCGGCGGTCACATCGCCGAACGCCTTGGTGATCGGCTGATCCTGCGCCACCAGACACGTGACCGGCTGGCCGGAATATCCGCTCTCGGCGAGCAGCTTTTTGGCTGCGTCGAAATCGCGTTTGCCCTTCAGAATCTCGCCACCTGTTTCAGTGTACAGCGGCGTATCCGGCGTGAAGTAGCTCGGCAGTGGCTTCCACAGCGTATCGTCGTCGCCGACAAGCGCGCGCATATAGTCTTCCTGGCTCATCGCCATCAGCACCGCGCGCCGCGCCCGCACGTCGTTGAAGGGCGGATACAGGAAATTCATGCGGAACGAGCCGATATTGCCGAGGGGATCGCCAATGTCGACGCTGATGTTCTTGTTCTTCTTCAAGACCGGCACGAGGTCCGCGATCGGGTTTTCCCACCAATCGATTTCGCCGTTCTGCAGCGCAGCCGCAGCGGTCGCCGGATCAGGCATCACGATCCATTCGACGCGATCCATCATGATCTGCTTGCCGCCCGCGAGCCACGACGCCTTCTCCTGCCGCGGCACGTAGTCGGCGAACTTCTCGAACACCGCCTTGGCGCCGGGCACCCACTCGCCCGTGGCGAACTTCATCGGGCCGGAACCGACATAGTCCGTGATCTGCTTGAACGGGTCGGTCTGGGCGATGCGTTCCGGCATGATGAAGGCGACCGGCGCGTTGTTCTTGCCGAGCGCGTAAAGCAGCTTCGGGAAGGGTTGCTTAAGCACCCATTTGAACGTGCGATCGTCGACGGCGGTGAGCTCCTGCTGGATCGCCTTGAGCATCAGGCCCATCGGATCCCGCGCCGCCCAGCGATTGAGGCTCGCGACGACGTCCTTGCTCAGCACTGGCGTGCCATCGTGAAATTTGAGCCCCGACCGCAGCTTGAAGGTCCAGGTCTTGCCGTCGTCGGTGGTCTCCTCGGACTCCACCATCTGACGTTGCGGCTGAAGCTGGGCATCGACCCCGTAGAGCGTGTCCCAGACCAGCGCCGCCGCGTTGCGCACGACATACTGCGTGCCCCAGATCGGATCGAAATTGGCGAGATTGGCCTGCGGCACGAAACGCAGGGTTTTGGCGGCCGCGCCTTGCGCGATCGCCGGGGCCGAGAGGCCGCCGGACAATGCCAGACCGCCTGCGCCAGCCAGTCCCTTCAATACGGTCCTGCGATCCATGAAGTCCTCCCAGTAATGCCGTGATGCCGGCCGTTCATTGGCCAAAGGCAGGTGAAATCGAGCCCATTAGCGTGCAAATGGTATGCCAGTAACCACACCTTCGCCAGCAGGATGTTACCGACTTTTTGATGAGCCAAGATCGGTAAGCTCTGGCTTCAAAGAGCAGCCGCCAGCACCGGCCCGGTCTCGATGTGAGGGATCGCCTCGACCAGCTTGCGGGTGTAGTCGGTTTTTGGATTATCGAACAACGCCCGGCTCTCGCCCTGCTCGACGATGCCGCCATTGCGCAGCACGATGGTGCGATCGCAGAGCATGCGCACGACGTTGAGATCGTGGCTGACGAACAGCAGCGCGATATCGTTCTCGCGCCGCAGCCGATCGAGCAGTTGCAGAACCACCGCTTGCACCGAGACGTCGAGCGCAGCGGTCGGTTCGTCAAGCACCAGCAGCCGGGGCCGGCACGCAATGGCGCGGGCAATGCCGACGCGCGCCTTCTGGCCGCCGGAGAGTTGATGGGGAAAGCGCGGCAGGAGATCCAGCGGAAGGCCCACCCGCTCCGCGCATTCTTCCACACGCTTGCGCAGCGCATCGGCCGCGCGCATGCCGTCGAGCCGCATGAGGGGATGAGCGATACAGTCGAACGCCGTGTAGCGCGGGTTCAGGCTCTCGTTCGGGTCCTGAAAGACCATCTGGATGTCTTTGCGCAAGGGCGAACGGTGGAAGTCACGCGAGGCAACATGGCCGATCGATTGCCCATCGAACACGATGTCACCTTCGCTGGGGTCGATCAGGCGGCAGATCATCCGCGACGTCGTGCTTTTGCCGGAGCCGGATTCGCCGACGAGCCCGACGCTTTCGCCACCGGCCATAGTCATCGAGAAGTCCACCACGGCCGCTGAGCCCTGATCGAAGCGCTTTGCCAGCTTCCGCACCTCCAGCAGCGGTGGCGTACCGTGTGCGGTCTCAACCCTCGGGCTGCTTGCCACGGCGGCATAACGCTCCCGCTCTTCCTCCGTTACGAGATCCTCGATCCGCGACGTGGCGGTCGGCGATGCCGCAACCAGGCGGCGGGTATAGGCATGCTGCGGCGCGCTGAAGAGAGTCTTGGGGCTCGCCTCCTCGACGATGCGACCACGCTCCATCACTGCGATGCGGCGGCAATAGCGCGCCGCCAGCCCCAGATCATGCGTGATCAGGATCGTCGCCATGCCGCGCGCGGCGGCGATGTCGGCCAGCAGATCCATCACCACCTTCTGCGTGGTGACATCGAGACCGGTGGTCGGCTCGTCGGCAATCAGCAGCGCCGGATTGCAGGAGATCGCGATCGCGATCATCACGCGCTGGCACATGCCGCCGGACAGTTCATGCGGATAGGCATTCATCCGCACCTCGGGATCGCGGATCTGCACCGCACGCAGCAGATCGAGCGCCTCGGCCCGCGCGGCGTCCTTCGATATCTTCTTGTGCGTGAGGATGGCGTCCGCGATCTGCAGTCCGATCGCCCGGATCGGATTGAGCGCCGCCCGCGGGTTCTGGAAGATCATCGACATCGCGGCGCCCTGGAGATGACGGAGGTCATCTCCCCTGAGCTTGGTCACGTCCTGCCCGCGAAACAGGATTTTTCCGCCGGTGACGCGGCCTGCCGAATCCAGCAGCCGCGTCGTCGCAAAGCCGGTGACGGACTTGCCCGACCCACTCTCGCCCACGAGACCGAGCATCTCGCCCTTCTCGACCGACAGCGTGACCCCGCGCACGGCTTCGACCATGCCGCGCCGCGTCGAGAACGCGACATGGAGGTCGTCGATTCTGAGCAGTTCCTCGCTCATGTGCGCATCCGGGGATCGAGAATGTCCCGCATGCCGTCACCGAGGAGATTGAAACAGAGCACCGCCATCATCAGCGCGAGACCCGGAAAGGCCACCAGCCACCATCGCCCGGTCGAGATGAAGCGCGCGCCCTCCGCGACCATGATGCCCCATTCCGGCGTCGGCGGCTTGACGCCGAGGCCGATGAAGGACAAGCCGGCCGCGTTGAGAATGGCCCAGCCGAGATTGAGCGAGATCTGCACCGCCAT
>JAEWHT010000296.1 GCA_023387695.1 Pseudomonadota bacterium
CCTCGGAGCGCATCCAGGCAATGGCGCGCAGCGGATCCGCCGATTATCGCGACGCCAGCGCGTCATTGCCCGATCTCCATGCGCGAGGTCTGCTGAACGAAGCGCTGCTGCGCGACCTCGTCAACGAGGCGAAATTCGATCAGGTCGCGGTCGCGCTCTCGCTGATCTGCAACTTGCCGATCGACCTTGTCGAGCGGACGGTCGCGCAGGGTCGCGGCGAGCAGATGATGCTGATGGCGAAGGCTGTGGAATTGTCGTGGCCGACGGCACGCGCCCTGATCGAGTTCCAGTCTGCAAGCAAGCTGCCCCAGATGGAGGTCGACCAGTACTTTGCAAGCTACACCCGCATGCAGGTCAAGACCGCACAAATGGCGCTGCAATTCTACCGGCTGCGCGACAGCGCCAATCGTCCGACGGTGACCAGCTGAAGCCGGGTATTTTCAACGGATCTCAGTTCTTCACCACCGGGATCGCCTGCGTCGGCTCTCCCAGGCTCAGCATCGCAAGCGCCTTGTCGAGCGCTTCGCGCAAAGCGAGCGCTGCCGCCGGGCTGCAGCGCAGATGCGCGGTCTGAACGATGTCCACCCTGACGGCGGCCCCGACCGGCATCAGCAAGTTCGCGGCAAGCTCGATCTGGATGGCACCATTGTGATGGCCGAAGCAGGATGCGCCGTCAAAATAGATGATCGGGGCCCGCTCGGAGCTCGAATTCGAAATGGTGACGGCCCCTTGATTGGCGGCGGGCGTTTCGGGGTCAGCCATGAGATACTCCTCGCGAGGCGGTGGACGAGCGCCCACCATCGTTGCTTCCGCCTGATCTGTCGAGGCCAAACCGCCTTGCCGAGGCTGCATGCGGGGTTTTGCGCGGCGCCCGTCTGGTCTAGAACATCACCATGTCAAACTCATCATCCACGCTTCCGTTCGAGGAACTCGCCGAAGCCATCAAGGGCCGCCGTTCCGATTATGGCCATATCAGCGGGCTGCAGCTCGACCGGTTCGCACCGGGCGAGGCTTGGTCGAGCCTGCCGTATCGCCCCGTCTTCGTCGGCGATACCGAGACCGGCGTGCTGCATGGCGGCGTCGTCACCGCGATGCTGGACGAGAGCTGCGGCATGGCCGTGCAGCTCGCGCTCGACGGCACCAGCGCGATCGCGACGCTCGACCTGCGTATCGACTACCAGAAGCCGGCGACACCCGGGCTCGCCATCAAGGCGCACTCGGTCTGCTACCGCACCACCCGCTCGATCGCCTTCGTTCGCTCCACCGCCTATCAGGACTCCGAGGATGATCCGGTGGCGACGGCGACCGGCTGCTTCATGATCGCCGCGAACCGCACCAATATGCTTGCGGACCGCCGGATGGATCAGCGCATCATTCCGACGCTGGAGGCGCCTGATGATCCGGATGGACCGTTCGCCAACAGCCCGTTCGCACGCGCCCTCGGCATTCGCGTCAATGATGACGGCACACTGACCATGCCGTTCTCGCCGCAAATCATCGGCAACCCGATCCTCCCCGCGATCCATGGCGGCATGACCGGCGCGTTCCTCGAGACGACTGCGATTCTCGGCGTGCGGCGCGAGCTCGGCATCGCGACGCTGCCGAAGCCGATCGGATTGACAGTCAATTACCTGCGCTCCGGCCGGGCGCTGGACACCATCGCCAACGTCTCGATCGTGAAGCAGGGCCGGCGTATCGTCGCCTTCGAGGCACGGGCCTGGCAGGACGATCCGAACAAGCCGATCGCCTCCGCCTTCGGCCATTTCATGCTGCGCCCGACGCCGGGAAACGACGAGGAATAGGCGTATTTTACTTGACGGAAAGGGCTTGGGACTCAACCATAGCCCAATCCTGCGAAAGGTATTCGGTTGCGGCATCCGATCGACATCATCGCCATGTTTGCCGCCATCTGGCTGTTGGCCTCGATGGTGCTCGACGCGGTGACTCCGAAGGAGCTGACCGCGGTCATGATCGCCATCGCGATCGGGCCCGCCGTGGTCATCACCGCCGTGTTCTATTATCTGCGCTGCCCGCGCACGGATTTCGCGGTGATGTTCGCGGCGCTCTGGCTGATCTCCGACATCGCCATCGCCTTCATCTCGCCGAAAGAACTGCCGTATTGGCTGATCGCGCTCGGCTTCCTGCCGGCGGCACTGATCGGCCTCGTGCTGCACTGGCAGCGCTTCCAGCGCCGCCATGAGCAACTGCCCGCGCCGTCGGCGAAGCGCGGCTGAGCATGATCCGGAAAAGTGCGAAGCGGTTTTCCAATAAGATCATGCTCAACTAAAGAACTTTAGCGCGACAGCAGATTGGTTTTTGCGAGGTCGATCACCTCGTCACCACGGCCACTCATTACTGCGCGCAAGACCCAGAGGCTGAAGCCCTTGACCTGTTCGGCCGTGATGGTCGGCGGCATCGACAGCTCCTGCTTCGCTGTGACGACATCGAGCAGCGCCGGGCCATTATGCGCCAGCATCTCTTTCATCGCGCCGGGGAGCTCGCCGGGATCCTCGACGCGTTTGGCAAAGATGCCCATCGCACGTGCCATCGCCGCGAAATCAGGATTCTGCAGATCGACATTGGTGTCGACGAAGCCAGCGGCCTTCATTTCCAGCGCGACGAAGCCGAGCACGCCGTTGTTGAAGATCACCACCTTCACCGGCAGCTTCATCTGCGTCAGCG
>JAEWHT010000381.1 GCA_023387695.1 Pseudomonadota bacterium
TCTCGGAAGATCTCGGCATCAAGCTCGAGAACGTCACGCTCAACATGCTCGGTCGCGCCAAGAAGGTGATGATCGACAAGGAGAACACCACGATCGTCAACGGCGCCGGCAAGAAGGCCGACATCGAAGCGCGCGTGGCCCAGATCAAGGCGCAGATCGAGGAAACCACCTCGGACTACGACCGTGAGAAGCTCCAGGAGCGTCTCGCCAAGCTCGCTGGCGGCGTCGCGGTGATCCGCGTCGGCGGCGCGACTGAGGTCGAGGTGAAGGAGCGCAAGGATCGCGTTGATGACGCGATGCATGCGACCCGCGCGGCTGTCGAGGAAGGCATCGTCCCGGGCGGCGGCGTAGCCCTGCTCCGTGCGTCCGAGCAGCTCAAGGGCCTGCGCACCAAGAACGACGACCAGAAGACCGGCGTCGAGATCGTTCGCAAGGCTCTGTCGGCTCCCGCTCGCCAGATCGCGATCAATGCCGGTGAAGACGGTTCGGTGATCGTCGGCAAGATCCTGGAGAACAAGACCTACGCTTACGGCTTTGACTCCCAGACCGGCGAATACGCCGACCTCGTCAAGAAGGGCATCATCGACCCGACCAAGGTGGTCCGTACCGCGATCCAGAACGCAGCTTCGGTTGCGGCGCTGCTGATCACCACGGAAGCCATGGTCGCCGAGCTGCCCAAGAAGGGCGGCGCAGGTCCCGCAATGCCCCCGGGCGGCGGCATGGGCGGCATGGACTTCTAAGCGACGAAGTCGTCCCGGACGCGGTGCAGCGCATATCCGGGATCTCGCTCCACAACTACGAAACCCCGGCAGCGATGCCGGGGTTTTTGTTTTGCGGGGACGAAGCTCTCTCCCCGTCATTCCGGGGCGGCGCAAAGCGCCGAGCCCGGAATCCATGGCGCGGCTTGGGACTCGGCGCCGAACGGCCCAGCAAAGCGACGCGCTGTGCTTGTGGATGAATGGATTCCGGGCTCGCGCTTCGCGCGCCCCGGAATGACCGAGGGGCTACCTCACCTTCCCCAACCGCTCCGCGCGCAGCTCGCCTTCGGAATCAAGCGACCAGAAAATCCGCGTCACCTTGCCGACGAGATTGTCCATGGGGACGTAGCCGATCGCCGACATCATGCGGCTGTCGGTCGAGTTGTCCCTGTTGTCGCCCATCGCGAAGAAGTGGCCGGCAGGCACGGTGTAAACCGGTGTGTTGTCGAGGAAGCCGTTGTCGATACAGTCATAGGTGATGTAGCTCACCCCGTTCGGCAGCGTCTCGCGCCAGCGCTTGATCTTCTCGTCGTCTTCACCGCCGCAGGCGGAGCCGGCGGCCGCATCCTTCAGCGCGACGCGCACCACCGGCTTGTCGTTAATGAACAGCTGCCCGTGCTGCATCTGGATGCGATCGCCGGGCAGTCCGACCACGCGCTTGATGTAGTCGACCGTGTCGTCCTTCGGCGTCGTAAAGACGACGACATCGCCAATTGCGGGATCAGCGGCGAGGAAACGGCCGGAGATGAATCGCGGCGCGAAGGGAAACGAATAGCGGCCGTAGCCATAGGCATATTTGGCAGCAAAGACGTAATCACCCACGACCAACGTCGGGGCCATCGAGTTGGCCGGAATGTTGAACGGGTGAAGCAGCACGAAGCGAAACAGGATCACCGGCGACCACAGCACGGGGACGAGCAGGATCAGGACGACGATCGCCTTCCAGTCGCTGGATTTGGCCCGCGGCCGAATGGTGTCCTGAAGCGTCGTCATCGCCTGCCCTGCCCGACAAGGTTGTACATCGAAAGTAGCGCAATCGATTGCGTACGCAATCCTGATACATCCGATGATCTTGGTCGCGTGAACGCGCCGCTGCGTTCATGACGACGACAATATGACGATGCATGAAGGACCGCCCGTGGGCGGCCCTTCTGTTTACGCGCTCTCGGGCGCCTTGATGCGCACGAGCCGGGTCAGGAGAGCATCGAGGCCCTCGCCGTTGCCGGCGTGGAGATCGATGCGGCCGACCTTCTCGACCAGCCGCTCCAGCGACTCCAGCTCCTTGAGCCGAAGCAGCAGAGGGTTCTCCTCCATCAGGCGGGCGGTGTTCAGGAGCGACCGCGTTGCCGCCGTCTCCTCCTGCCGGCGGATCAGGTTCGCCTTCGCGACCCGCTCCGCCTCCACCACCTTGTTCACCAGCTCCCGGATTTCGCCGGGCAGGATCACATCCTTGACGCCGAGCTCGGTGACCTCAACACCGGACTCCGCGACGCGTGCACGCACATAGTCGCGCAGCTCCGCATCGAGCGCCGCCTTCGCAGACAGCACCTCGTCCAGCGTCCGGCCCGCAACCGCCTCGCGGATCGCGAACTGCACCAACCGGTACAGCCACGCATCCACGTCGGGCACGGTCGCCACCGTGCGCTCGGGATCGACCACCCGACGGAACGCCGTCAGCGTCACCCGCAGCGCGATGCGATCCTTGGTCAGCATCTCCTGCGCGGTGATCTCGACCGCCTGGGGCCGTAGGTCGAGCCGCTTCACCTCGATCTTGCGGCCGACGGTCCAGAAGGCGTGCCGACCGGATGCGAGCCGCTCAACGAGCCGGCCCTCAACGTAGAGCAGGCCCGCCTCGTGGTTCTCGACCACCGTCTCGGACGAGACGGCCGAACGGTTGCGCTCGATCATGCCGAGGTGCCGCGCGTCGATGCGGGGATCGCTAGACACATCGATGCGCTCGACATCGATGCGCGTTGCGACCTTCCAGTAGACACGCACCTGCCAGGGCGTCATCAGATGCACGGGCCGGCCGTCGAGGCTGACGATGGCGATCTCGTCCGCCCGCGTCTCGACCGCCTCGAACAGCTCCGCAGCAAGATCAGGGCGCGCGGCCTTCAGCACCGCGTAGCGATCCGTGGGGAATTCGGTGCCCACGACGTTGTACACGGTCGCCGTCAGCTCGTTGCGCAGATCGTACAGGCGATGCCGACCGGGCGCGAGCATACGCTCGAGCTGGCCGTTTCGCGTGAGTAGCGCGCGCTCGCCATCCTTCACAGTCACAGTCGTCGTCAGCAAATGCCACGTCATGGCAAATCTCCATCGTTTGCTGCCGGCCCGTGGGTCGCGCAGCATGTTTCAATTCAAAGGAATTGAGGACGCGGACGACGCTTCCTGCGGAGATCGACGGGCCGGGGCTTGAGCTTGCGTGATGACGGGCGCACGCGCGCGATCGCGCGACAAAAGTCGCGCGGCCATGCGGAGCCACCCGGCATCGGCGCAAGCGGTATCTACCGCGGCACGAAGCCGGTCTCACAGTGTCTTAAGTTCGGACGGAGAGCCTTACGGCAAAACGGCCGGACTGCGACTGAAGCGCGCGTCCGGTCCTCGTCAGAGGTGTCAGTTTTTCAGGCTGACCCGGAGCGATGGAGCGGGAATCGAACCCGCGACACGATGATTACAAGTCACCTGCTCTACCCAACTGAGCTATCCTTTGTGGGACAAGAGACCGGAATCGAACCGATGCCTTCGGGGTTTCAGCCCGACGCTCTCCATGAGCTACACCTGCTTTTGTCTTCATTCGGCGGAACACGAAACCGGAGACCGGCTCGCGCCAGCCGGGATCTCGGAGAGCCCGGACACATGGCCTAGCGAAGGAGCGCGCTAATAAGGTATGCACGGAGCGTTGGCAAGAGGGATCGCAATACTTTTCTTTTGTCATTCCGGGGCGCGGCGAAGCCGCGAGCCCGGAATCCATAACCACAGGCCCTAGTTGGAGATCCCACTGTAGAGATCATCCCAATTTGGGTTCTGTTCATCGATCAGTCGCGTCTTCCAATCCCGCCGCCACTTCTTCAGTTCTTTTTCTCGAGCAATCGCGTTTACGGGGTCGTCGAAAATCTCGAACAAGACCAGCTTATCGACTCCGTATCGCTTGGTGAATCCCGGAATGACTTTGGTCTTGTGCGCGTGGACGCGTCGAACAATGTCGCTCGTTACGCCAATGTACAGCGTGCCATATTTTTTACTCGCCATGATGTAGACGTAGTACGCCATTCCATCGGCCTGTGGCTATGGATTCCGGGCTCGACGCTTCGCGCCGCCCCGGAATGACGACCGAATGTTAGGATCATACTGAGAACATATCAACCACTAGCTGCGACAGCGATCTTGAGATCGATACAGAAGCGCGTCACGCGCGCGCCATCTCCTGGAAACACGCCCTCACCCAGTCGATCGTCACGCGTGTCGCGGCGTCGCGCTTGAGGTGGTTCTGCACGAGCAACCAGGCGTCGCGGCGCTTCGGCAGCAGCGTCGCGCGCAGGCGGCGATCGCCGAGCAGATCTGCGCAACTATACTCCGGCAGCACACCGGCGGCCTGATGCGCGCGGACCAGATTGCGGATGACACGGACGTTGTCGGTGATGCAGCGCGCGCGGGCCTTCCTGGTGCGCAGGAATTGCATCTCGGGAATGGCGCCCAGCTCATCCGGATATGCGCAGAGCATCGGCTCGCCTTCGGTCGCAACAGGCTCGACATAGTAAAGCTTGATATCGCCGAGCTTTGAGATCGCGAAGTCGCCCTTGTCGGGCTTGCGCAGACGGATGGCGAGGTCGGCTTCCCAGCGCGAGAATCTGACGTTCTCGCTCGAGGTGAGGAATTGCAGTGTCAGGCCAGGATGAGAGTGCAGGAAGTCGCTCGCTCGCGGCGACAGCACTTCCTCGGCAACCGTGTTGGTGGAAGCGATGCGCAGCCGTCCCACCGGGCCGGCGAGACTCTCGCCGACGCGACCAATCTCGGCGGCGTGCGCCGCCATCGCCTCGACATGCGCCAGCACTGCCTCGCATTGCCGCGTCGGCTTGCGGACGCCGTCGGCGGCCTCGAACAGACGCAAGCCGAGCGCACGTTCGATGCGCGACAGCCGACGCCCGACCGTGGTCTCGTCGATGCGCAGCCGCGCGCTGGCGCCGGCATAGGTGCCCTCGTCCCTGACGGCGGCGATGATGCGCAGATCGTCCCAGTTCATGCTTGTCAGGCTACATCGGCCGGAGGCTGCCTGCAATATCGCAGCCACCCGCTGCAATATCCCTGCATATCGGCAGGCCATCCCGAGGCTATGTTTGGACAGCAATTCCCACCGGAGATTCCAGAGACCATGACGACCGCAAAGACCTTGCTGCAGCTCGCCGGTGCCGACCTCAACCCGCCCCGCCTTGCCGACGCCGCGCTGGTGCTGATCGACATCCAGAACGAATATCTCGCCGGCCCCCTCGCCCTGCCCGACGCCAAGCCCGCGATTGCGCGGGCGGCCGCGCTGCTGGCACGGGCGCGCGAGGCCGGATCTCCGATCATCCACATCGCCCATCGCGGCAAGGCCGGCAGCCTGTTTGATCGCGGCGCGGACCGCGGCGCCATCGTCGCCGAACTCACTCCGCGTGCCGGCGAGCTGGTGATCGAGAAGGAGCTGCCCAATTCGTTTGCCGGCACCGATCTCAAGTCGCGCCTCGGCGCGACCGACCGCAAGAACATCGTGCTGGCCGGCTTCATGACGCATATGTGCGTCAGCTCGACCGCGCGCGCCGCACTCGACCTCGGCTTTCGCACCACGATCGATGCCGATGCCTGCGCCACGCGCGATCTGCCCGACGGCCGCGGCGGCACGCTGGACGCGCGGACCATTCACGAGGTTGCGCTCGCAGAGCTATCCGACCGCTTCGCGATCATCGCACGCGGCGATGTTCTGAAATAACGGGGGTGACGCGATGCTGCAACTCTACTTCTCGCCGATGGCCTGTTCGCTCGCGAGCCGCATCGCGCTAATGGAAGCGGGCCTCGATGCGCGCTATCATCCGGTATCTCTCCTGACCAAGACAGTCGTCGACGACGACAGTGACTTCCGTGGCATCGCGCCGAAGGGGGCTGTGCCGGTTCTGGTTCTGGAAAACGGCGAACGCCTGACCGAGAGCGCGGCGGTGCTGCAATACATCGCCGACCTCAGGCCCGAACGCTGTCTCGCGCCGCGTCCGGGCGATGTCGATCGCTACCGCCTGCAGGAATGGCTGAGCTTCATCGGCACCGAGATCCACAAGGCGTTCTTGTTTCCGACCTTCTGGTACAAGGATGACGGCTCACTCGCCAAGCCGCGTGCGCGGATCACGCAGACATTGTCGGTGCCGTCGGAGCATCTGGCGGACCGCGAATTCCTCGTCGGCGACCGTTTCACCGTTGCGGACGCGCACCTCACCTGGGCCTTGCTGCTGCTGCGCCCCGCCGGCGTCGACATCGCGCAATGGCCGCCGCTTGCGGCTTACCTCGAACGGATGCGGGTACGGCCCGCCGTGCGGGAGGCGATTGCGACCGAGATAGCGCTGCGCAAGTCCATGCCGGTGAGCCCTGCGTGACAGGTCACTGGTGGAGGTGACGGCGATTGGGCTAGATCTTGCGACCGACGTTTCACAACGGGAACAAGATCATGACATCGCATGGCACACCCAAAATCCTGGCAGGCAAGGTCGCGCTGGTCACAGGCGCGGGACGCGGGCTCGGCCGCGCATTCGCTGAGAAGCTCGCCGCGCTCGGCGCGGATGTCGCCATCCACGGCATGCGCGAGAACGGGCCGGCGGAATATGGCGAGGGCACCACGCTGACCGCAGTTGCCGCGGAGATTGGCCAGCAATTCGGCGTCCGCAGCCAGCGCGTGCTCGGCGATCTCACCAAGGGCGAGGACATCGCGCGCGTGATTACCGAGACAGAAACTGCGCTCGGTCCGATCGATATTCTCGTGCACAATGCCGGCGGCGATATCGCGGCCGCTGGCGGCAAGCCGGATCCGAACGACGCGGTCAACATCAAGGAGGCCGACGTGCGCGCGGTGCTGGAGCGCAATCTGCTCTCGACCATCCTGACCTGCCAGGCCGTCGCAAAGGGCATGATGGCGCGGCGATCAGGTCGCATCGTCACGCTCGGTTCGGTCGCCGCCTTCAAGGGACGCACCCAGGGCTCGATCTACGCAGTGTCGAAGGCCGGCGTGACCCACTACACGCGCTGCCTGGCCGACCAGCTTCGTGAGTACGACATCGCCGTCAACTGCATCGCGCCCGGCGACACGCGCACCGGCCGCTTCCTCGGCACGCGTGCGGTGGATCCGAACCGGATGGTCGAGACCAGCACGCTCGATCGCATTGCCACCGTCGACGAGGTCGCTCGCGTCGTCGAGTTCTTCGCCGGTCCCATGGGTGCCTTCGTCTCCGGCCAGGTGCTGCGGATCGACGGCGGCGGGCAATGCTGGCCCGGCTGACAACGCGAGGCGACAAAAGAAAAGGGCCGCTGCGAGCGGCCCTTTTGTAGTCTGGAATTGGCCGGGATCAGTCGACCCGCGCCAGCACCGCGAGCTTGCGGATACCCTTGTTACGATAGGCGTCGAGGAATGCGTAATAGTCCTTGAACGACACGCAGCCGTTGGAGTCGCCGTTCGGCCCGAGCATGAAGG
>JAEWHT010000413.1 GCA_023387695.1 Pseudomonadota bacterium
CACCTGCACTCTCACATTGTGAAAACGTGACGCTCCTGCGGCGTTACGTCATCCAAATTGCCAAGGTCATAATGGGCGTTGGCCGGTTGCCTCCCTTGACGCGCCTCGGCTATCGTCGGGTCAAACAGGCCACAAATGGCCGATGTCCAGGGAGGACCGAGGGATGCGGAGCGTGTGGGCGCTCGCCGCGACGGCGGCGCTATCTTTGCTGGCGTTTTCGAGCACGACATTGGCCGGCGAGCCCAAACAGGGCGGTATCCTGCGGATGTATCACCGCGACAGCCCCGGCAACGCCTCGATCCATGAAGGCGCGACCTATTCACTCAATGTCCCCTTCATGCCGATCTTCAACAACCTCGTCATCTACAAGCAGGACGAGCCGCAGAACTCGATGGACAACATCGTGCCAGAGCTTGCGGAGAGCTGGGCGTGGGGCAACGACAACAAGACGTTGACCTTCAAGCTGCGTCAGGGCGTCAAATGGCACGACGGCAAGCCTTTCACCTCCGCCGACGTCAAATGCACGTTCGACATGCTGATGGGCAAGTCGCAGCAGAAATTCCGGCAAAATCCTCGCAAATCCTGGTACAGCGAGGTCAACGACGTCACGACCAACGGCGATTTCGAGGCTTCGTTCAATTTGAAACGGCCGCAGCCCTCGCTGCTGGCGCTGCTCGCCTCCGGCTACACCCCGATTTATCCCTGCCACGTCTCGCCCGGCGACATGCGGACGCACCCGATCGGCACCGGCCCGTTCAAGTTCGTCGAGTTCAAGGCCAATGAGTCGATCAAGTTGACGCGCAACACAGACTATTGGCGCAAGGGCCGGCCCTATCTCGACGGTATCGAGTTCACCATCATTCCGAACCGCTCGACCGCGATCCTCGCCTTCGTCGCCGGCAAGTTCGACATGACCTTCCCGACCGAGGTGAGCATTCCGCTGCTCAAGGACGTGAAGTCGCAGGATGCGTCCGCGGTCTGCGTGGTCGAGCCGAACAACGTCTCGACCAACATCATCGTCAATTCAACGACGGCGCCGTTCGACAATGCCGACATCCGCAAGGCGATGGCGTTGGCACTCGATCGCAAGGCGTTCGTCGACATCCTGTTCGAGGGACAGGCCGACATCGGCGGCACCATGGAGCCGGCGCCAGCCGGTTTGTGGGCTATGCCGAAGGAGATGCTCGAGAGTATTCCGGGCTACGGCCCCGACGTGAAAGCTAATCGCGAAGAGGCCAAGAAGTTGATGCAGAAGGCGGGCTACGGTCCGGACAAGCACCTCGCCGTCAAGGTCTCGACCCGCAACATTCCGGTCTACCGCGATCCAGCGGTGATCCTGATCGACCAGCTCAAGAGCATCTACATCGACGGCGAGCTCGACGTGGTCGAGACCGCAAACTGGTTCCCGAAAGTCGCGCGCAAGGACTACATGCTCGGGCTGAACCTCACCGGCAACGCCGTCGACGATCCCGACCAGTCCTTTTACGAAAACTATTCCTGCGGCTCAGAGCGCAACTACACCAACTATTGCAACAAGGACATCGAGAAGCTGTTCGACGTGCAGTCGCAGGAGACCGATATCGCCAAGCGCAAGAAGCTGGTGTGGGAGATTGACAAGAAGTTGCAGGAGGACGTCGCTCGCCCGATCATCTTCCATGCGCGGACCGGCACGTGCTGGAAGCCCTATGTCAAGGGCGTGACGGTGATGTCCAACAGCTCCTATAATGGGTACCGGTACGAGGACGTCTGGATGGACAAGTAGCGGCAGGCGGCTGACGGGTTCGGCAGGAGGCGATGCATGTTTGCCTATCTGGTGCGACGCCTGTTCCTGATGCTCGTGACCCTGTTCGGGATCTCGATCGTCATCTTCTTCCTGTTGCGCATCGTCCCCGGCAACATCGTCGACATCCTGTTTGCGGCCGCCGGCTATGTCGATCCCGCCGACAAGGCCGATCTGGAGAAGGCGCTCGGCATCGACCAGCCGCTGATCCTGCAGTACTGGCATTGGATCAGCGGCTTTCTGCGCGGCGATTTTGGGTACTCCTACGTCTCCGAGAAGCCGGCGCTGCAGGAAATCCTGCCGCGGATTCCGATCACGGCGCGGCTCGCAGGGCTGGCGCTGCTGTTCTCGGCCTCGATCGGCATTCCCCTTGGCGTCATCAGTGCGGTCAAGCAGGGATCCCGGATCGACTACGCTCTGCGCGTGGTGAGCCTGAGCGGGTTGTCGCTGCCGTCGTTCTGGCTCGGCCTTCTGGTTCTCACGGCATCGGTCGCCATGTTCGGACAGATGCCGATCTTCAATCCCAATCCGCAGAGTTTTGCGGAGGCATTTGCCACCTATTGCATCCCGGCGATGGTGGTCGGCTTTCGCAGTTCGGCGCTGACCATGCGCATCACGCGCTCGTCCATGCTGGAGGTGCTGCGACAGGACTATATCCGCACCGCACGCGCCAAGGGTGCCTCGGACGCCGCGGTGAACTATCACCATGCGCTGAAGAACGCGATCCTGCCCGTCATCACCGTGATCGGCATCGAGGCGGCATTCCTGATCGGCGGCCTCATCGTCACCGAGACCGTGTTCAACATCCCCGGCGTCGCGCGCTTCCTGGTCGAGGCGATCCGCTGGCGCGATTATCCGATCGTGCAGAACCTCGTGATGCTGATCGCGGTCGTCGTGGTGAGCGCGAATTTCATCGTCGACATGCTCTACGCCGTGTTCGACCCGCGCATCCGGTACACGGATTAGGAGATCAGCTTGGCCGCGATCGACTTTGACGTTGAACTGAGGCGGGCCGGCGCACACGCCACCGGCGGCTGGCGACGCGCACTGTTCCTGGCGCAGCGGCATGTGCTGGGTGCGGCCGGGCTCATCATCATGACGCTGTTCGTGCTCACCGCAATCTTTGCCGACTTCATCGCGCGCTATGATCCTCTCTCCGTCGATGCCGCCCACGCGCTGGCCCGCCCGAGCCTCGCGCACTGGATGGGCACGGATTCATTCGGCCGCGACGTGTTCAGCCGCATCATCCACGGCGCACGGATTTCGCTCGCGGTCGGGATCGGCTCGACCGCGCTCGGCGGCACGATCGGCGTGATCGTGGGCCTCACCTCCGGCTACCTCTCCGGCTGGGTCGACCTCGTGTTCCAGCGCGTCTCCGACATCTTGCAGGCGCTGCCACTGCTGGTGCTCGCGTTGATCATGACGGCCGCGCTCGGCCCGTCGCTCCCGAACGTCATCCTTGCCATCGCCATTCCGCTGATCCCGACCGTCTCGCGCGTCACCCGCGCCAACACGCTGGCGCTGCGCGAACAGCCGTTCGTGGAAGCGGCGAAATCGATCGGCATGAGCGAGGTCCGGATTGCGCTGCGCCACGTGCTGCCGAACACCTTGGCGCCGCTGATCGTGCTGGCGACCGCGCAGCTTGGTTCAACCATCCTCACCGAAGCTTCGCTCTCGTTCCTCGGCCTCGGCATCCCCGAACCTTATCCCTCATGGGGCCGCATGCTCTCCGAATCCGCCGCCGAATATGTCCGCACCGCGCCGTGGCTGGTGATCTTCCCGGGCATCGCGATCAGCCTCGCCGTGTTCGGTGCCAACCTGTTCGGTGACGCCCTGCGCGACATCCTCGATCCCCGGCAGCGCGGCTGATGGCTGATAGCTCCGACATCGTGCTCGACGTAAAGAACCTGAAGACGGTGTTCTTCACCAATTCCGGCCTGTTCAAAGCGGTCGATGACGTCTCATTCACCGTCAGCCGAGGCGAGACGCTGGCGATCGTCGGCGAATCCGGCTGCGGCAAGAGCGTCACCGCGCTGTCGCTGATGCGGCTGGTGCCCGATCCGCCCGGGCGCATCGTCGGCGGTTCGATCTCGCTCGAAGGCACCGATCTGCTGGCGCTGGATGACGCAGAGATGCGCAAGATCCGGGGCAATCGCATCTCCATGATCTTCCAGGAGCCGATGACATCGCTCAATCCGGTGATCCGGATCGGCGACCAGATCGTCGAGGCCGTACGGCTACACCGGAACCTGTCGACCAAGGAAGCTCACAACGTCGCGGTCGAGATGCTCCGACTGGTGCGCATCCCCGAGCCGGCGCGCCGCGCGAAAGAGTATCCGCACCAGCTCTCCGGCGGCATGCGCCAGCGTGCGATGATCGCGATGGCACTGGCCTGCGGGCCGGCGCTGCTGATTGCGGACGAGCCGACCACCGCGCTCGACGTCACCATCCAGGCGCAGATCCTGGCGCTCATCCTTGATCTGCAGAAGGAACTCGGCACCGGCCTCGTGCTGATCACGCACGACCTCGGCGTCGTCGCGCAGACGGCGCAGCGGGTGATCGTGATGTATGCGGGCCGGAAGGTCGAGGAAGCCAGCGTCGAAGCGCTGTTTGCTTCGCCAAAACATCCCTATACGCGCGGGCTGATGGCCTCGATCCCGGCCGTGCCGGCGTCCGGCCTCGCAGCGCAGGAACGGCTGAACGAAATTCCCGGCACCGTGCCATCACTGGTGCGGCTGCCAAAGGGCTGCGCGTTCGCGCCGCGCTGCAAGCTCGCGGTGAAGCGCTGCGAGGCCGAATACCCGCCGTTGGCCGATTGGGGCGGCGGTCATCTCGCCGCCTGCTGGCGCGCGGCTGATGTGGCGGAGGTGGCATGACCAAGGCGCTGCTCGAAGTCACCGACCTCAAAAAGCATTATCCGGTGCGCGCCGGCGTGTTGCGCCGGCAGGTCGGAACCGTGCATTCGGTTGATGGCGTCTCGTTCTCGCTTGGCGCCGGTGAGACGCTCGGCCTCGTCGGGGAATCCGGCTGCGGCAAGTCGACGGTGGCGCGCAGCGTGCTGCGGCTGGTCGAGCCGACCTCGGGCCAGATCCGCCTCGACGGCGAGGACATCACGCATCTATCGAAGACGGCGCTGCGCCCGCATCGCCGTTCGATGCAGATCGTGTTCCAGGATCCGTTTGCCTCACTCAATCCGCGCATGACCGCGGGCGACATCGTCGGCGAACCGATTGCGGTCCACGGTCTTGCGACCGGCAAGGCGCTAGAGGCGCGTGTTGCAAAGCTGTTCGAGCAGGTGGGCCTGCGCCCCGACCAGATGCGCAATTTCCCGCATCAGTTCTCCGGCGGCCAGCGCCAGCGCATCTGCATCGCGCGGGCGCTGGCGCTGGAGCCGCGGCTGATCGTCTGCGACGAGCCGGTGTCGGCGCTCGACGTGTCGATCCAGGCCCAGGTGATCAATCTCCTGATCGATCTGCAGAAGCAGCACGGCTTCTCCTATCTCTTCATCGCGCACGACCTCGCCGTGGTCGCTCATATCAGCCACCGCGTCGCCGTGATGTATCTCGGCCGCATCGTCGAGATCGCCGACAAGGACGAGCTGTTCCGTAATCCGCGCCACCCCTACACGCAGGCGCTGCTTGCCTCCGTGCCGATCGCCAATCCGCTTGCGAAGAAGCTTGCACCGCTGGTCGACGGCGATGTGCCGAGTCCGGTCAACCCGCCGCCCGGCTGCGCGTTTCATACGCGCTGCCGGTTCGCGATGGACCGATGCAAGACCGAGCGACCGGTGCTGCTGGATGCCGGTGATGGGCACCGGGTGGCGTGCCTGCTCAACGAGGGGACGGGGCGGAGCCAGTAGATCCCAACGCCCGGATCACCGGCCAGGCCGCGAGCGCGGCAGCGAGATGCTTGAGCGTGTGGCCGGAAACAAGATGCCCGGTCGTCTCGAACACGGTCGCATCGCCCAGTTCGAACAGCTTGGCCAGCACGTAAAAGACAATGACGCCACCGAGCGGCACGCCCAACGCGCCAGGCCGGGGTTTCGTGAACGCCAAGCCCACCGCCAACGCCATGCCGCCGTACTGCACGACCGCCCATGGCGTAAGATTCTCGCGCGCCACCCAGGCCGCGAGCAGGCCCGCGATCATCATCAACACCAACACCGCCTCGCCTGCCCGCACGCTGATCCGCTCGCTGGCCGCGATGCCGAGAAATCCTGCGAAGGCGACCGACATGCCGAGTCGATCGGCGATGAGCCGTTGCGGCATATCGGGGTCCAGATGATAGAAGCCAGAGCCGAGACAGGTGAGGATCAGCCCCACGAAAAGCCAGCTGGTCCCGACCGGCGCATCCGAGCGGGCGCGCAACCGTTCCGAACCCCAGACGGCCATGGCGAGAAAGGCGAGATTGCTGAGCACGTCGCCGGCATTGGGCACGCCCAACCAACTGCGCCCGTCGACGAAATGCGGAATGTGCCACGCGGCGGCCGGTAGCGCGGGCGCGAAGAACGCTGCCAATGTTAGAATTGATATGGCCGCGATCAGGTATCTTTCGCGAGTGGTGAGCGGGTGCCGGAAAAGTGCCGAGGGGAGTGTGGCACCGGTCGCTTGGGCTGGATCAGTTGCGTGCAACATGTACGCCTCCGCAGGCAATGAACTTTGTTCATGATTAGTAGCTCTAAAATGAACAATGTTCAATAGATTCCGTACGTAAACGCCCCTCGGCAAGAATCATGTTGAAGTTATTGTGCTTTTACGCCCCGATCTCTGCGACGATCCGGCCCGTCGTCACCTGCTCGCCCTCGGCAACGTCGATCGCAGCGACCACGCCGTCGATGCCGGCCTTGTGGACGTGCTCCATCTTCATCGCTTCCAGCGTCATGACCGGCTGGCCCGCGGTGACGCGATCGCCGGGCTTGACCAGGACGGCGACGACGCGGCCGTTCATGGCGGCGCGGACTTTGCCGTCACCGCCATTGGCGGCTGCTGCCTTCGGCGCAGCGAGGGTGAGATCGCTGACCGCGAGCGGGATGCCCCGATGCTGGAGATAGAGCCGGTCGCCGTCGCGCAGGAATTTCGCGCTGTCCATCACGCCGTCTTGGCGAAAGCGGATGGCGTCGGCATCGAGCTGATCGATCTCGAACTTGTCCTGCCGTCCGTCATTGGCAACGATGAAGCTGCCGTCGCGCTCGCGCGTGATTTCGAGCTCGAGCGCGTGGCCTGCGATTTCGATTTTTGCAGGAAGCGGGAACGTCGCCGATAGGCTGCGACCGCTTCGCCACGAAGGCGCGCGGGGATTGGTGACGTAGAGCAGCAGGCCAGCCAGCGCCGTGTCGAATGCGGCGTGCGCGCGCGGTGCCAGCAACTCGTCGCGATGCGCGCCAATGAAGGCCGTCGTTGCCTCGCCCTTCGCAAAGCCGGGATGACGCAGGCACGTCATCAGAAAGGCCTGATTGGTCGTCACACCGAGCGCCGTCAGCTGCTCAAGGCCGACGATCAGCTTTCCCCTCGCCTCCTCGCGCGTCGCGCCGTGGCTGATCACCTTGGCGATCATGGAATCGTAGAATGGCGGGATCTCCGAGCCCGATTGCAGCGCGTGCTCGACGCGGATGCCGTCAGGCACCTGCCAGAGCGCCATGCGGCCGGACTGCGGCATGAACTCCTGCGCGGCGTCTTCGGAGCACAGCCGTACTTCGATGGCGTGGCCGGAGAAACGGATGTCCTGCTGCTTGATCGGCAGCGCTTCGCCGCGCGCGACGCGCAGTTGCAGCTCGACCAGATCGAGCCCGGTGATCGCCTCGGTCACGGGATGCTCGACCTGGAGACGCGTGTTCATCTCCATGAAGTAGAACTCGCCGCTGGCATCGAGCAAAAATTCCAGCGTGCCCGCGCCCTCGTAGCGCAACGCCTTCACAGCGGCGACCGCGACCTCGCCCATCCTCGCGCGCAACTCCGGCGTCACCGCCGGCGAAGGTGCTTCCTCGATCAACTTCTGATGCCGCCGTTGCACCGAGCAGTCGCGCTCGCCGAGATGGATGGCGTTGCCGTGGCTGTCGCCGAACACCTGGATTTCGATGTGGCGCGGATTCTGGATGGCGCGCTCGAGAATGACCGTGGGATCGCCAAACGCCGCCTTTGCCTCCGACCGCGCGCTGCGCAGGGCATCACCGAAAGATGCAGCATCGGTCACCAGCCGCATGCCGCGGCCACCGCCGCCGGCGACGGCCTTGATCATCACGGGGAAGCCGATCTTCTTGGCTTCCGCGAGCATGACCTCGTCGCCCTGATCGGCACCTTGATAGCCGGGCACGCAGGGCACGCCGGCCTTCTTCATGATCTCCTTGGCGCCGGCCTTGTTGCCCATCGCCTCGATCGCCTGCGGCGAGGGGCCGATGAAGACGAGGCCGGCATCCTTGCAGGCCTGCGCGAAGTCTTCGTTCTCGGCGAGGAAGCCGTAGCCCGGATGCACGGCATCCGCGCCGCTCGCCTTGGCGGCGGCGATGATCGCGGGGATATTGAGATAGGACTGCGCCGGCAAGGCTTCACCGATGCGCACGGCCTGATCCGCCTGCTTGACGTGGAGCGCATCGTGATCCGCATCCGAATAAACAGCGACGACGCCAAGCCCAAGCTGCCGCGCACTGCGCATCACGCGCAACGCGATCTCGCCGCGATTGGCGACCAGGACCCTGGAGAACGGCCGGTGCTGCACTGATCCGTTCCTCATGGCCGGGCCACCGAAAACTGCATACGCTGAGGCGTGCGCGCATCGCCCTCGCGGCAGATCGCCAGCACTTCGGACAACACTGCGCGCGTGTCGCGCGGATCGATCACGCCGTCGTCGAGCACGCGGGCGCTGGTCGAGAATACGTCCATCTGGCCGTCGAACACACCGACGATCTGCGCCTTCATCGCGTCCAGCTTGTCCTTCTCGATCGGCTTACCGCGCCGGGCGGCGGCGGCTTCGGTCACGATCGCCATGGTCTCGGCGGCCTGTTCGCCACCCATCACCGCAGTCTTCGCATTCGGCCAGGAGAAGCAGAAGCGCGGATGGAAACCGCGCCCGCACATGCCGTAATTGCCCGCACCGAACGAGGCGCCGCAATAGATGGTGATCTGCGGCACGGTGGCCGAGGTCACCGCCTGGATCATCTTCGAGCCGTGCTTGATCATGCCGGCTTCTTCATAGGCTTTGCCGACCATGTAGCCGGTGGTGTTGTTGAGATAGAGGATCGGCGTGCGAGTCTGGCAGCAAGCCTGGATGAAATGCGTCGCCTTGTTGGCGCCGGCGGGATCGAGCGGACCGTTGTTGGTGATGATGCCGATCGCCTGGCCCTCGATGCGGGCGTGGCCGCAGACAGTCGCAGGGCCGTAGTTCGGCGCCATCTCCGTGAAATCGGAATCATCGACGATGCGCGCGATCACTTGCTTCATGTCGACCGGGCGCTTGTGGTCCATCGGCATGATGCCGAGCAGCTCGTCCTGGTCGTAGCGCGGTGGCTTGAATTCCGGAGCCGCCTTCCCCGGCCGCTCCCATTCCAGCGCCGCCATGATATCGCGCGCGATGCGCAGCGCATCGCGATCGTCCTCCGCGAGATAGTCACCGAGGCCGGAGACTTGTGTGTGCATCTCGGCGCCGCCGAGCTCTTCTTCCGTCGCGATCTCACCCGTTGCAGCCTTCAGCAGCGGCGGCCCGGCAAGGAACGCACGAGTGCGGCCGCGGACCATGACGATGTAGTCGGACAGGCCGGTCTGGTACGCACCGCCCGCCGTGGACGAGCCGTGCGTGACGGTGACGACAGGCAGCCCGGCAGCTGACAGTCGCGCGAGATTACGAAAGATGTTACCGCCGCGAACAAAATCCTCGACGCGGTAGCGCAAGAGATTCGCACCGGCGCTTTCGACAAGCTGCACGTAGGGCAGCTTGTTTTCCAGCGCGAGCTCCTGAACGCGAATCGTCTTGTCGAGGCCGTAGGGCTGCAGCGCGCCGGCATCGATGCCGGCATCGTTGGCGCTGACCATGCAGCGGATGCCCGAGACGAAGCCGATGCCGGCGATGACACCGCCGCCCGGTACGCTCTTGGCCGCATCCGGCACGTCGAACATATAGCCGGCGAGCGTCGACAGCTCGATGAAAGGCGCGCCAGGATCAAGCACCAGCGCGACGCGCTCGCGCGGCAGCAATTGGCCACGCTTGTGGAAACGGTCCTTTGCTGCAGCAGAAGCCTCGCGCGTGCGCTCTTCCAGCGCGCGCATGCGATCGATCAGGCCGAGCATGCCGTCGCGATTGGCCTGGTAGGCGGCACTGCCGGGGGAGATGGTGTTTTCGAGAATGGACACAGTTTACTCCGTCATTCCGGGGCGATGCGCAGCATCGAACCCGGAATCTCGAGGTTCCGGGTTCGCGCTTCGCGCGCCCCGGAACGACGTTCAGCGATTCGTCCCAAAGATCTTCCGCGCCTCGGCGGGGCTTGCGATCTCGCGACCGGCGCGGCGGGCACAGGCGGCGATGGCTTCGATCAGCTGGCCGTTCGACGTCACCTTCTTGCCGTCGGCGAGATAGAAAGCGTCCTCAAGGCCGGTGCGCAGATGACCACCGAGCTCGGCGCAGCGCTGGTGTAGTGGCCAGATCTCTTCGCGGCCAATTGCGGTGACCTGGAAATGCGCCTCGGGACGCTTCAGCTTGATCAGGATCGGCAACAGCTCTGGATCGGACGGCATGCCGGAGGCAACGCCCATCACGAAGTTATACTCGAGCGGGCCCTTGTACATGCCGACCTGGTGGTACATGCCGACGCAGCGCACGATACCGACGTCAAAGCATTCGAACTCGGGAATGGTGCCGACCGCGTTCATGACGTCGAGATAGTCCTTCACCTTCTCGACTGCGTTATCGAACATCATCGGCGGCCAGGCCCAGGTATTGTCGGCCTTCACCTTCAGGTAATTCAGCGAGCCGGCGTTGCAGGCGGCGATCTCGGGCTTGGTCTCGCGGATGCAGTCGAGCGCGCCGGAGTAGTTCGGCCCCGACACGCCCGAGGTATGATTGATGATCACGCCGGGGCAGGCTTCGCGGATCGCCTGCTGGATCTCCTTGCTGACGCTGACCTCCCAGGACGGCAGGTGCCCCTTGTTCGGCGCCTGCTGGCGGAGGTGGATGTGCATGACGGACGCGCCCGCATCGAACGCAGCCTTGGCCTCGCGCGCCATCTGTTCGGGCGTCACGGGGACGTTGTGCTGCTTCGGATCGGTGAGCACGCCGTTCAGCGCGCAGGTGATGACGGCCTTGTCGCTCATGCAAAAAATCTCGCAACGTTGAATTCAACGTTGGCGATCATGTGATGCGCGGGCGTGGGGCTTCTTGCGCGGAGAAGCTGGGAAAAACGACGAATTCGTAGGGTGGGTTAGCCCTCGGCTACGCGAAGCGTAGTCCGAAGGCGTAACCCACCACTGCTGTCTCCGCGGAAACCAAAGAGGTGGATTACGCCTTCGGCTAATCCACCCTACGGGAGCGAGGTCAGCTCGCCTCAGCGAGCTCCCGCACCGTCTCGCTACTGCGATAGATCGCAAGATCACGCGAGCCGACGAAGATCGCGCGCGGCTTCAATCCGTAGAAGCGGCGGATCGAATGGCTGAAATGGGTGCTATCGGGATAGCCGATATCCTGCGCGAGATGGGCGAGGTTGAGGTCCTGGTTGGCGAAGTGCAGCAGATGCCGCGCGCGCTTCCAGGCGCGGAAGGAGCGGAACGAGATGCCGGTCTCTTCCTTGAACAGATGCAGGAAGCGCGAGGCGGAGAGACCCGCTTCAGTTGCGCAGGTGTCTGCGGTCACCGGCTCGCCGGAGAAGCGCTCGATGCGGGCGACGGCGCGCGTGACGCGCGGGTCGAGCACGCGGCGCGGCAACGCCTCGCCAAAGCACATCTCGTCGAATTCGGCGGTGGTGATGTCGCCATAGCGACGCTGGCGCAGCAGCGCGTAGGCGGCGACAATCTTGCGGGCATAGACCGCACGGTCCAGCCCCATCAGCCGCTTGGCCAAATCTTCCAGCACGCCATCCGGCATACTTTCCGGCTCGAGCGTTACACTGATTGCAGTGCGATAATCGCTGGCAATGGAATGCCGCTGGTTCGGCATGGTGATGAACAGCTCGCCGCTGGCGAGGACGTCATCGATCGTCAAATGCAGGCTGCCTTTCACCGCGACATAAACGTGGGAGCAACCTGGTGTCCGCTTGCGGGGCCTGCCGAGCAAACCGGCATAGAAGACCCGCTCCGGCGTGATCAGCATCAGATGGTCGGATTCGCGACCCTTGTCTTCCATTGGGTATCCTCCTCGCGCGGCTCTTTGACCGCTGCGGACGGAGGTCACCTTAGCGGAAATTCAGGCGCTGTCACGGCGCGATAGCGCTGTCATCGCGCGCAAAAGATTACCATTCCGGGACGGAGGTCAAGTCCGCCCGGAACCGTCATGAGACCACAATCCCAGCCTTCGGCCCGCTTACGCGCTCACGCGTGGCGCAACATTCTGCTCAGCACCGGCCTTCTTCTCCGCAGCTACTGCGCGTTTGAATCCGTCGCGCTGCTGCAAGCGCGCCCAATAGGCTGCGACATTCGGCCCGAAATCCTTCGCGAGCCCGATATTTTCCGCCAGACGGAGTGCGTAACCAATGACAATGTCAGCGGCGGTAAAGCGGCCGGCGCACAAGGTTTCGGCATTCGCGACCGCTGCCTCGACGGCGCGCAACCGCCCCAGGAACCACTTCGCGTAGTCAGTGGCGACCTGCGGATTGCGGCGCTCTTCCGGCTCGAGCTGGGTGTAACGGAGCACCAGCGTTTGCGGGAAGGTTAACGTGGCGTCGCTGAAATACATCCAGTTCAGGAACGCGCCATAGGCGGGATCCTCGGGACCGACCATCAGTGGCGTCGGACCGTGCTTGACGCCGAGATAGTGGCAGATGCCGGAGGACTCGGTCATCTTGGTCTCGCCATCGACCATGAAGGGAATCGTGCCCAGCGGATTGAGCGCGAGATATTCCTTGGCAAGGACGCGCGGCGGGAACGGCAGCATCTTCAGCTCATAGGGCAGCCCCATCTCCTCCAGCATCCAGAGCGGACGAAACGAGCGCGCAGCGTCGCAGTGGTAGAGCGTGATCATGATGCCTTCCCTTTGCTGCCAGGCAGCGTACCCATCATCTTGCACAGGACCATCAGCATGACCTCGTCGGCACCGCCGCCGATCGAAGTCAGGCGGCTGTCGCGATAGGCACGGCTGACCGGCGTCTCGTTGGTAAAGCCCATTCCGCCCCAAAATTGCAAGCAGGCGTCAGTGAGCTCGCGCCCGAGCCGGCCGGCCTTCAGCTTGGCCATGGTCGCAAGTTTCGTGACATCCTCGCCGGCGACCAGCTGCTCGGCCGCGCGATAGATCAGCGCGCGCAGCAGCTCGACCTCGGTCTGCATCTCCGCAAGCTTGAAGTGCACGACCTGATTGTCCAGGATGCTCTGGCCGAAAGCCTTGCGGTTGCGCGTGTATTCGATGGTCTGATCGATGATGTATTCGTGCGCCCTAAGACATGCCGCTGCACCCCAGAGCCGCTCTTCCTGGAACTGGATCATCTGGTAGGTGAAGCCCTTGCCCTCTTCGCCGATCCGGTTGCGCTTGGGCACGCGGACATTGTCGAAGAATATCTGCGCGGTGTCCGAGGAGCGCATGCCCATCTTGTCGAGCTTGCGGGCAACGGTGACGCCCTTGCTTTTCATGGGCACGCAGATCAGCGATTTGTTGCGGTGAACGGGACCATCGCCGGTATTGGCGAGCAGGCAGATCCAGTCGGCCTGGGTGCCGTTGGTGATCCACATCTTGCCGCCGGTGATCAGGTAATCGTCGCCGTCGGATTTTGCGCTGGTCTTGATCGAGGCGACGTCGGAGCCGGCGCCGGGCTCGGAGACGCCAATGCAGGCGACATAGTCACCGGAGATCGAGGGCGCCAGAAACTCGCGCCGCACTTCATCCGAGCCGAAACGCGCTAGAGCCGGCGTCGCCATGTCGGTCTGCACCCCGATCGCCATCGGCACGCCGCCGCAGGTGATGGCACCGAGCTCCTCCGCCATCATCAGTGCGTAGGAATAGTCGAGGCCGGAGCCGCCGAACTCGACCGGCTTGTTCAGGCCGAGGAAGCCGAGGCTGCCCATCTTCTTGAAGAGCTCATGCGCAGGGAAGATGTCAGCCTTCTCCCATTCATCGACATGAGGGTTGATCTCGTTGGCGATGAATTTTTGGAGCGAACGGCGGATGTCGTCGTGGTCGGCAGTGAATAGCATTTCGTCCTCTCGTCACAACCCCATCTGCCGCGACGCCAGATCCTTCATGATCTCTTCGGTGCCGCCGCCGATGGCGTTGACCTTGACCTCGCGGTAGATACGCTCGGCCTTGATGCCGCGCATGAAGCCGGCACCGCCGAAGATCTGCACAGCTTCCGAGGCGCAGAACGCCATGGTCTGCGTCGCCTGGTTCTTCATCATGCAGATTTCGGCGACCGGGCTCTCGCCCTGCTCCAGCCGCCAGGCCAGCATCTCCAGCATCGCTTGCGACGCTGCGACCTTTTGCGCCATGTCGACGATCTTGTGGCGGATGACCTGATGCTGGGCGAGCGGCTTGCCGAAGGTCTTGCGCTCCTTGGAATAGGCGACGGCTTCATCGAGGCAGACGCGCGCGAAGGCGGTGCAGCCGGCGGCCATGCCCATCCGCTCGCTGTTAAAGTTCTGCATGATGATCTTGAAGCCCTGGCCTTCCTCGCCGATCAGGTTTTCGACCGGCACACGACACTCGTCGAAATGCAAGGTCGCGGTATCGGAGGCCCACCACCCCATCTTCTTCAACTTGGTGCGCGACAGGCCGGGCGTATCGCCTTCGATCAGGAGCAGGCTGACGCCGCCGGCACCCTCGCCGCCGGTACGCACCGCAACGGTCAGATAATCGGCGCGTACGCCCGAGGTGATGAAGGTCTTTTCGCCACTCACGACGTAGTGATTGCCGTCTCGGCGCGCGCGGGTCCGCAGGCTCGCAACGTCAGAACCGCCACCCGGCTCGGTGATTGCGAGCGCGGAGATCTTCTCGCCGGAGAGCACCTGGGGCAGCACGCGCGCCTTGACCTCGGGGCGCGCTGCGCGTGCGATCGGCGGCGAGCCGATGGTGTGGCTCATCAGGCTGGCGCTGACGCCGCCGGCGCCGGCGCGCGCCAACTCCTGGCTCGCGACGATCTTCATGAACTGGTCGGCGGCGATCCCGCCATATTCCTCGGGGAATCCAAGCCCGAGAAGCCCGATCTCGGCTGCCTTACGATAGAGACCACGGGGAAACTCGCCCGCTTCGTCCCACTCATGGGCGAATGGGGCGATCTCCTTGTCGACGAAGCGACGCATGACGTCGCGGAAGGCGTCGTGCTCGGCGGTATAGAACGGGCTCTTCATTGCATGCGCGCCTTCGACGACTCTCTTCTCGTTCCACCATGGCCGGAACATCGGCGGGTCACTTGCGCCGAGTGGCTGGCCCGAAAGGCCTACTTGGGCAAGCCCTTACCTAGCAACTCAACGCAAGACGATTTTCGCCCCTCGCAGGCCAACTCCAAATCAAAAAAGGACTGCTGCACAAAACTCCGGCTGGCCTCCCAGGGCCACGCCGGGCATGGTGCACAGCAATAAAGTTCAGGCGGCACAAGACCGCCGAGGGAGGGATTGTTGGCCGTTCGTTACTACGACTGGATCGCCCATCATGCGCGCCGCGCCCCACACAAGGTCGCGGCCGTGGACCTCGCTAGCGAGCGCCGCTTCACCTATGCGCAATTCGATGCCCGCATCTCACGCCTCGCTTCATTTCTCTGCAACACGCTAAATGTTTCGCGTGGCGACCGCGTCGCGGTGCTGGCGCTGAACACGACCGATACGCTGGAAGTGCAGTTCGCGTGCGGACGGCTGGGTGCCGTCTTCGTGCCGCTGAACACCCGGCTCACCGTTCCCGAACTTCAGTTCATCACTGGTGATTGCGCGCCGAAGGTGATGATCCACGATGCTGACCTGGCCGAGACGGCGCTGGCTGTCGCAAAGCTCTGCAATATCCCGACGAGCTTGCTGCTTGGCCCGGGCGGCGCCTATGAGGCTGGCATCGCATCGGCCAAGCCGCTCGACCGCGCAGAAGAGGTCACGCTCGATGATGTCTCGACCATCATGTACACGTCGGGCACGACGGGCCACCCAAAGGGCGCGACCATCACCCATGGCATGACCTTCTGGAATTGCGTCAATCTCGGAGGCCCCGCTTGCATCGGGCCGGCCTCGGTGCTGCTCACCGTGCTGCCGCTATTCCACACCGGCGGGCTGAATTGCTACACCAATCCCGTGCTGCATGCCGGCGGCACCGTGATGATCATGCGCGCGTTTGATCCCGGCATCGCGCTTGGCCTGATCAACGACCCCGCGCAGGGCATCAATGTGTTCTTCGGCGTGCCTGCGATCTACCAGTTCATGGCTCAGCATCCGGCGTTCGCGACGACCGAACTGTCCCGATTGATCGTCGGCGGTGTCGGCGGCGCACCGATGCCGGTGCCGCTGCTGAAAGCCTGGGAAGCGCGCGGCGTCGCGCTCCAACAAGGCTACGGCATGACCGAGACCTCGCCGGCCGTGCTGGTACTCGACCGCGAGGACGCCGCACGCAAGGCCGGCTCTGCCGGCAAGCCGGTGTTGCACACCGAAGTGCGTATCGTCCGCCCCGACGGCAGCGATGCCGATGTCGGCGAGCTCGGCGAGCTCTGGGT
>JAEWHT010000019.1 GCA_023387695.1 Pseudomonadota bacterium
GCGTGGGCGACCTCGCCGGGCATAATTGTCTCGGCTACACGCTTTCGCAGCAGGCGAGTGCGGCGGAATGGCTGTTCGGCGTCGACGGTGAGATTCGCGTCCAGGTCTCCGGCAATCTGCGCGCCAACAATGGCGATGCGCTGCGCGCGGCGACGCTCGCCGGCCTGGGCCTGGCACGACAGCCGACCTTCATCATCGCCGATGATCTGCGCGCCGGAACGCTGGTCGCGCTTCCGCTCGACCAGCCGGAGATGCAATCCTCCGCCGTGCATGCAGTCTACCTGCCCGACCGCCGTCCGCCGGCCAAAGTGCGCGCATTCATCGATTTTCTCGCCGCGCGCTTTGCGCCGGATCCACCATGGGACCGTGGGTTGTTCTGACATCGCAACTTATAGTGCAGCTTCGGCAGAGCCCCTGCCCCAATTAGCCGCACGCGGATACGTGAGCTAGCGCACAGACAGAGTCGTGGCGGACGCTTAGAAAAGGTGACATCCTCGCGCCATTTCCAATGGAGGTGACACCATGCGCCGTCCAATCCTTTCCCATTTAGTTCTTGCCTCCGGCCTGCTTGCACTCACCCAGTTGATGACTCCGACGCAGGCTGCGGCCGAAGCGCGGCTTGCGCTGGTGATCGGCCAATCCGCCTATCGCACAGTGCCGGCGCTGCCGAACGCGTCCAATGACGCCAATGGCATGGCCGAGCTGCTCGGCAATGCCGGCTTCAACGTCACCGCCGCGCCTAACCTTTCGCAGAACGAGATGCGCCAGGCGATCTCGGATTTCGCCGGCAAGGTCAGCGCCAGCGGCGCCGACACCGTCGCGCTGGTGTTCTACGCCGGCCACGGCCTGCAGATCGACGGCGAGAACTATCTCGTGCCTGTCGATCTCGATCCCAAACGCGAGGCCGACATTCCGCTGCAAGGCGTGCGGCTGAACGATCTGCTCAACACGCTCGGCGCAGTGCCGACGAAGGCGCGCATCTTCATGCTCGATGCCTGCCGAAACAATCCGTTCCCGGCGCTCGCCGGCGCCGGCCACGGGCTTGCGATCGTCGACACCAAGGCGGGCGCGCCCGGCACCTTCATTTCCTATTCGACCTCGCCCGGTGCTGAAGCCGAAGACGGCTCCGGTGCCGACAGCCCCTACACCACCGCAGCCCTGACCGTTGCCAAGCAACCGAACATCCCGATCGAGGAGGTGTTCAAGCGGATCCGCATCTCGGTGGCGCAGTCGACCGACGGACGTCAGATCCCCTGGGAAAGCTCGTCATTGACGACCGACTTCAAATTCTTCGGCGAAAGCAGCGGCCAGCAGCCTGCTGCTCCCGGTGCAAATTCGATGGCGCTCGCCAGCGCTACCCGCAGCGTCGAGGACTGGCGCAAGGATTTGCAGGGCAAGGATGCCAAGGTCGCCTATGATCTGGTGATCGCCGACGACACGGTTCCTGCGTATCAGGCCTATATCGAGCTTTACGCACAGGACGCCCGCACGCCGCGCATGCGCACCGTGCTGGAGCGTCGACGCCAGATGCTGGCGTGGGATCGCGCAGTGGCGATCAACACGCGTGCATCCTACGAGGCTTACCTCGCGAACTGGGACAGCAGCGATCTCGCCGCAACCGCGCGCCGGATGCTGCTCCGCGTGCAGAACCGCAACTTCGTGCTGCCGGTTGCAGCCGCTGCGGTCCCGGTCGCCGTCGCGATGGCGCCGACCTGCCCGTGCTCGGCGCCGACGCCTCCGGCATCGACGCCGATCAATCCGACGGTTGCGCCCATCATCAAGAAGCGCGTCGACGACACGCCGCCCAAGCGGAAGGTCGTCGTAGACACGCCGCCGAAGCGCAAGCCGCCGTCTGACGACACCGTTGTCGAGCATTCGCAGCCTCAAGGCCCGTCGCCCGCCGCCGTCATGCAAGGTATCGGCATCGGTGTCGGGATCGGCATGGGAATGGGCATGGGTGGCGGCCGCGGCGGTGGCGGCGGCGAGATGGGACACGGCGATTACGGCGGCCGTGGCACCAGGTACTGAGTCGCCGCAGTGCGATAGACACGAATGTCCGCAAGCCTCGCTTGCGGACATTTCTGTTGATGGCGCAGAGCCGCCGCTGTCTGCCCCCGCCGGAGCCGGAAATGCTGTAGCCTGATCGAGTGACACGCAGGTTCCGGGGATTCGACATCGATGCCAAACGACGCACACGCCAAAGGATCATGGCCGGTCTTCGGTTCGCTCGCGTCCTTCGCCTTGCCCGGCGATCTCATGGCGGGGCTGACACTCGCGGCCATCGCGATCCCTGAGCAAATGGCAACCGCGCGGCTCGGTGGCTTCGCGCCGCAGATCGGCTTCTTCGCCTTCATCGCGGGCTCGCTCGGCTTTGCGCTGCTCGGCGGCAATCGCTTCCTGTCCTGCGGCGCTGATTCCACGATCACGCCGATCTTTGCCGGCGGCCTTGCGGCGCTCGCCGCCGCCGGCACGCCCGAATATCAGGGGCTCTCGATCGCGCTGGCGCTAATGGTCGGCGCCATGATGCTCGCCGGCGGCGCGTTTCGGCTCGGCGGCATCGCCAACCTTTTGTCGATGCCGGTAATGGTCGGCTTCCTCGCCGGCATCTCCGTCCACATCATCGTGTCGCAATTGCCGGGCGTGCTCGGACTGGAATCGCCGAGCGGGCCGACGCTGGATCGCATCGGCGTGCTCGCCACCGAGATTGGCCGCACCAATCCCATCACCTTCTGCATCGGCTTCGGTGTGCTCGCAGCGGTCTTCATCTCCGAGAAGATCAGCGCCAAGATCCCGGGCGCACTGATCGGTCTCGTCGGCGCGACACTGGCCACGATCGCGCTGGGCCTCGAAAGCAAGGGCGTCAAGGTCGTCGGCACGGTGCCGGGCACGTTGCCACGGCCGACCCTGCCCGATCTCGCGCCGGAGCAATGGGTGCACCTGGTGCCACTCGCCTTCGTGATCACTGTCGTGGTGATGGTGCAGACCGCGGCCACCACGCGATCGTTCCCGTCCGATCCCGACAAGCCCGCCGATGTCGATCGCGACTTCCTCGGCGCCGGCGCTGGCAGCGTGCTGTCGGGCCTGTTCGGCGCCTTTCCCGTCAATGCCAGTCCGCCGCGCACGGGGATCGTCGCCGAGACAGGTGGCCAATCACAGCTCGCAGGCCTTGCGGCAGCGGTGATCGTGCTGTTGCTGCTCGCCTTCGGAACGGGATTGCTGCGCCATGTGCCGGACGCCGCGCTCGGCGGCATCCTGCTGTTCGTGGCGCTGCGGATCATCCGCACCAAGCAGATCGTCACGATCTACCGGCAGTCCTTCAGCGAGTTTCTGCTGATCGCCGCCACCGCCGCACTCATCATTGTGCTACCGATCCAGCAAGGCGCGTTCCTCGGTATCGTGCTGTCGCTGCTGCACGGCATCTGGAGCACGACGCGCGCGCGGCTCATCGAGTTCGAGCGCGTGCCAGGCACCACGATCTGGTGGCCGGCGCACCCGCACATCACCGGCGAGCGCGTCGCCGGCGTCGCCGTGATCGGGCTGCAGGCACCGCTGTCCTTCCTCAACGCGCCGGGCTTCCGCAGCGATGTGAGCAAGGTCATTACGACAGCCACGCCGCAACTGCTGGTGCTGGAAGCCAGCGGCATGGTCGAGATCGACTTCACCGCCGCGCAGATCCTGCTCGACGTCTTCAAGGCGTGTAACGAACAAGGCGTCACGATCGCACTGGCGCGGCTGGAATCGGTGCGCGCACAGGACGCCTTCGAGCGCTTTCGTTTGTTTGATGTCCTGCCGAAAGAGCACGTCTTCCACAGCGTGGATGAGGCCGTGCACAGGCTGGCGAAATAGAGCGTTCGGCCGATCCTCGAATGATCTATCCCGCAGCTTCCGGTATGCTACTTTGCGCGTCCTGAGATACCCGGCCTCATACTGGAAGCCGCATGAAGCGACGAGGGTTTATCACGCTGCTTGGAGGCGCGACTGTCGCGTGCACAGTCGCGGCCCGCGGGCAATCGACGAAACGGCCAACCATCGGCTTTCTCGGGACAGTTGCGCAATCATCATGGACCAGGCCCATCGCTGCTTTCGAAGCGAGGCTGCACGAACTCGGTTGGATCGAAGGTCGCAATATTGCGGCAGTCGATTATCGCTGGGCAGACGGGCGCAATGACCGGATCGCCGAAATAGCGGCCGAGTTCGTCCGTCTCAAGGTCGATATCATTGTGACCGGAGGAAACGCGGTCCTCGCGATCAAGAAGCTGACATCGACGATTCCGGTCGTGTTCGCCGTCGCGGTAGACCCGGTCGGTAGTGGCTTCGTCGACAATTTGTCTCGACCGGGAGCCAACGTGACCGGCCTGTCGATCCAGGGGCCCGATCTTGCAGGCAAGCGCGCCGAGCTCTTGCGGGAAGTCATCCCCGGTCTCCAGCGGATGGCTGTGATGGCCAACGTTGCCTATCCGGCAGCCAGGCAGGAGCTGGCCGAGGTTCAGGCCGCCGCCCGCGCGCTTGGCGTCGAGGTTGTCGCACTGGAAATCCGTAGCGAGCAAGATATCACGCCTGCCTTCGAAGGACTGAAGGGACGCGCCGAAGCGCTCTACGTCGCGAGCGAAGCGTTGGTCGACGCCAGACAAGTTGCCATCAACGAGCTGGCTTTGAACGCGCGGCTACCGACAATCTGGGGCGTCAGCGGCGGTGTCCGAAGCGGTGGGCTGATGTCGTACGGGCCGAGCCTTCCGGACCTGTTCCGCCGAGCGGCCGATTACGTCGATCAAATCCTGCGCGGGGCGAAGCCCGCCGATCTACCGGTTGAACAGCCGACCAAGTTCGAATTCGTGATAAACCTGAAGACCGCGAAGGCACTCGGCCTGAACGTGTCGCCCGCCCTGCTCGCCCGCACCGACGAGGTGATCGAATGATGCGGACAGGGACTCGCCGCTAAACCAACCCCGGATGATCGCGCTGCGCGGCTTCGCGGATCCAGCTGGCGTGGATCGCGCGGAACAGGATTTGCGCCGTCTTGAGGTCGTTGGCCATCATGCAGAGATCGACGATGCGATGCACCGCGTCGTCGCGCATCAGGCTGTCCGAAATCTTCATCGCGATCTCCATCGCGACTTTCGCCGCGCGCTCGTAGCGCGCGATTTCGTTTTTGTCGCTTCGCGCAGAGCCAATGGCGCTCTGGGCCGCAGCGTCGCAGATGGCGCGGATACGCGCGGCGGCTTCGATATCGCCGAGCGGCCATTCGATCGCTTCGTCCCAGATATCTTTCCGCGTTTTGCGCGCGAACCACTGCATTGCATCGCTCCGCCGTGACGGAGCGAGCATAGACGAAAGGCGATGTCGCCCGCTACGCCTCCGGCACGATCTTGCCGGGGTTGAAGATGTTTTGCGGATCGAGTGCCTTTTTCAACGCACGCATCGCGTCGAGCGCTTCAGGACCGAGCTCAGCCTTGAGATATTTCTGCTTGCCCTGGCCGATGCCGTGCTCGCCGGTGCAGGTTCCGTCCATCGCCTGCGCGCGCTCGACAAGGCGATGCATGAACTCCTCGCCGCGCGCCATCTCCGCGGCGTCGTTGGTGTCGCACACCAGCGAGCAGTGGAAATTGCCATCGCCGACGTGGCCGACGATCGGTGACAACAAATTGAGGCGCGCGAGATCTTCCTCGGTCTCGCTGACGCAATCGGCGAGCCGCGAGATCGGTACGCAGACGTCGGTGGCGACCACGCCGATGCTGTCGCCGGGCCGCAGCGCCTTGACGGACCAGTATGCATCGTGGCGCGCCTGCCACAATTTTGTGCGGTCCTCCGGCTTGGTGGTCCAGGAGAAATCGCCGCCGCCGCACTCTTTGGCAATCTCGCTAAAGGCCTTGGACTGCGCGTCGACTTCGATCTCGCTGCCGTGGAATTCCATCAGCAGCAGCGGCGTCTCCGGAAGCGTCAGCTTCGAATAGGAATTGCACGCCTTCACCTGTGCGGCATTGAGCAGCTCGATGCGTGCGACTGGGATACCGGTCTGGATCGCGAGGATCACCGCCTGACACGCGCCGTGCACGGTCTCGAACGACACCGCGGCCGCCGCGATCGTCTCGGGGATTCCGCGCAGGCGGATGGTCAGTTCCGAGATGATGCCGAGCGTGCCTTCGGCGCCGACGAAGAGATGAGTGAGGTCGTAGCCCGCGGACGATTTCTTGGCACGCGTGCCCGTGGTGATGATCTCGCCGTCGCCGCGCACCACCTTCAGCGCCAGCACGCTGTCGCGCATGGTGCCGTAGCGCACCGCGTTGGTGCCGGAGGCGCGCGTCGAGGCCATGCCGCCGAGCGAAGCGTCCGCGCCGGGATCGATCGGGAAGAACAGGCCCTGGTCGCGCAGATGCTCGTTGAGCGCCTTGCGGGTGACGCCGGGCTGGATCACGCAGTCGAGATCCTCGGCATGCACCGCGAGCACCTTATTCATGTCGCGCAAATCGATCGAGATGCCGCCGGCGGGCGCGTTGACCTGGCCCTCGAGCGAGGTGCCGGTGCCGAAGGGGATGACTGGCACACCGTTTTTGGCGCAGATCCGCACCACATCCTGAATGTCGGCGGTCTCCTGCGCCATCACCACGCCGTCCGGCGGCTGGTTGACGATCCATGTGGTGGTATGGCCGTGCTGCTCGCGGACGGCCTGCGAGGTGATGAGGCGGTTACCGAAGCGTGCGGCAAGCTGCTCCAGCGCGCTTGCGAGGGCTTTCGGCTCCGGCCGCGGCGGATTATTGGTGATGGTCGTACCCACGGATAGTCCTCCCGACAGACGAAACCGTGGCAAAGGACATCTGACCGGTCAAGTCAAGCGACCGGACGCATAGCCAGGGAATGAGACATGCCGGAGAGTGCCGCTTCGAAGCCCACTGAGCCGTTCCGCAGCTCGATCATGCAGATCGAGCCGCAATGGATCGACTATAACGGCCATCTCAACATGGCCTATTACAACGTCATGTTCGACCGGGCGATCGATCAGATGTGGCTGCAGCTCGGGATCGGGCCGACCTACATGAAAGAGCGCGGCGGCTCGACCTTCACCGCCGAATGCCACGTGCGGTATCTGCGCGAGATCCACCTCGGCGATCCCGTGCAGGTCTCGGTCTGGCTGCTGGAGGCTGACGACAAGCGGCTGCACACGTTCCAGGAGCTGCGGCACGCAACCGAAGGCTGGCTGTCGGCAACCTCCGAGAACATGTCACTGCATATCGACATGGGCTCGCGCAAGGTGGCGGCGTTTCCGCCCGATATCCGCGAGCGTATTGCGACCGTCGTCGGTGCTCACGGCGCCGTGCCGCGGCCCGAGGGCATCGGCCGCAACGTGGCGATGCCCTCGAAGAAGTAGTAATTCAGGTGTCGTCCGCTGCTTCTAGTTCACCTCTCCCCGACGGGGAGAGGTGAAGAACGCTGTTAGATCCTGCGTCCGCGGGCGAGGCCGACCACGGCCGAGACCAGGAACAGCACGATCGCGACAAAGAAGATGATCTTGGCGATTTCGATCGATGCGCCGGCGAGACCGCCAAAGCCCAGGATGGCAGCGATCAGTGCGATTACCAGAAACGTCACAACCCAGCTCAGCATGGCCTTATCCTCTGTTTTGATGTCTCTCTGCGATCGGCGTGCCTGAGGCGCCTCGCTTGCAGAAATAATCTCCCGCGCGGAACATTGGTTCCGGCCTGCTCGAGCCCGAAATTCGCCTGATGCCCAGGAACAAAATCGGCCTGCCGCGCACGTGGAAAACCCGGCTCGGTCGCCCCATATAGGGGCCAATCCCTGTTAAGAAGGCTCCCTTCCACCACCCCGCGGTGCCATCGTGGGGCCAATGATTCGCATGACCGAGCCGAGCAAAATCACGTCCCAAAGCGTCCCCGAACACCAGCCCGCAGCCGGCGGCATCGCCGCGCGTGCGCGCGCGTCGGTGGGTCCGAAATATCTGACCGGGCTCAATCCGGAGCAGCGCGACGCCGTGGAGACGCTGGATGGCCCGGTTCTGGTGCTGGCCGGCGCCGGCACCGGCAAGACCCGCGTGCTGACCACGCGCATCGCCCATATCCTCAGCCAAGGCCGCGCCCGCCCCGCCGAAATCCTGTCGGTGACCTTCACCAACAAGGCCGCGCGCGAGATGAAGCACCGGCTCGGCCAGATGCTGGGACAGGCGGTCGAGGGCATGCCGTGGCTCGGCACCTTCCATTCCATCGGCGGCCGCATCCTGCGCACCCATGCCGAGCTGGCGCAGCTCAAGTCGAATTTCACAGTGCTCGACACCGACGACCAGGTCCGGCTGTTGAAGCAGTTGCTGCAAGCCGACAACATCGACGACAAGCGCTGGCCGGCGCGCATGCTGGCCGGCCTGATCGACGGCTGGAAGAACCGCGGATTGACGCCATCACAGGTGCCCTCGGGCGAAGCCGCCGTCTTCGCCAATGGCAAGGGCGGCAAGCTCTATGCGAGCTACCAGGAGCGGCTGAAGATTTTGAACGCCGCCGATTTCGGCGATCTGCTCTTGGAAGACATCCGGATCTTCCGCGAGCACCCGGATATTTTGCGGCAGTATCAGCAGCGCTTCAAGTTCATCCTGGTGGACGAGTATCAGGACACCAACGTTGCGCAATATCTGTGGCTGCGGCTGCTGTCGCAGGCGCCGTCTTCGACCTCTCCCCGCGTGCGGGGAGAGGTCGCATCGCGCAGCGATGCGGGTGAGGGGGATTCTCCGAGCACTGAGCTTGTCGAGACAGCCCCTCACCCCGACCCTCACCCCGTGAAGGACGGGGAGAGGGAGAAGAACCACGTCAAAAACATTTGCTGCGTCGGCGACGACGACCAGTCGATCTATGGCTGGCGCGGCGCTGAGGTCGACAACATCCTGCGCTTCGATCACGATTTCCCCGGAGCTAAGGTGATCCGCCTCGAGCGCAACTACCGCTCGACCGGCCACATCCTTGCGGCCGCCTCGCATCTGATCGCGCATAACGAAGGCCGGCTCGGCAAGACGCTGCGCACCGAGGACCATGACGGCGAGAAGGTCACGGTCACCGGCTCCTGGGATTCGGAAGAGGAAGCCCGCGGCATCGGCGAGGAGATCGAGCAGATCCAGCGCAAGGGCGAGAAGCTTAACGAGATCGCCATTCTCGTGCGCGCGTCCTATCAGATGCGCGAGTTCGAAGATCGCTTCGTCACGCTCGGCCTGCCCTATCGTGTGATCGGCGGTCCGCGCTTCTACGAGCGCGCCGAGATCCGCGACGCGCTGGCATACTTGCGCGTCATCAATTCGCCGGCGGACGATCTCGCCTTCGAGCGCATCGTCAACGTGCCCAAGCGCGGGCTTGGCGACGCCACCATCCAGATGCTGCACGACCACGCCCGCAAGCGCCGCATCCCGCTATTCGAGGCCGCGCGTGCCGTGGTCGAGACCGACGAGCTGAAGCCGAAAGCACGCGGATCCCTGCGCGATGTCGTCGCGCAGTTCGACCGCTGGCGTGCCCAGCGCGAGGTCACCGCGCATACCGATCTCGCCCAGATCGTGCTCGACGAGAGCGGCTACACCGAGATGTGGCAGAAGGACCGCTCGGCGGACGCCGCGGGCCGGCTGGAGAACCTCAAAGAGCTCGTGCGCTCGATGGAAGAGTTCGAGAACCTGCAAGGTTTCCTCGAGCACATCTCGCTGGTGATGGACCGCGAGGGCGGCGCCGAGGACGACGCGGTGTCGCTGATGACATTGCATTCCGCCAAGGGCCTCGAATTCGACAACGTATTCCTGCCCGGCTGGGAGGAAGGTCTGTTCCCGAGCCAGCGCACGCTGGACGAACAGGGCCGCGCCGGCCTGGAAGAAGAACGCCGGCTTGGCCATGTCGGCCTGACCCGCGCCCGGCGCCGCGCCATGATCTATTTCGCGACCAACCGGCGCATCCACGGCACCTGGTCGACCACGATCCCCTCGCGCTTCCTCGACGAATTGCCGGCGGCCAATGTCGAGATCACGGAATCCAAGGGCGGCTCGGCCTGGGGCGGCACCGGCGGCTACGGCGCCTCGCGCTTCGACGACATGGAAGCCTTCGGCTCGACCTATTCGACGCCCGGCTGGCAGCGCGCGCAGGCCAATCGCAATCGCGGTGGTGGCCGCAATGGTGGCGGCGGCAGAAACGGCGGCTTCGAGGAAGAGGCTTCGACATTCTCATCGTCTTCGTCATCGGGCCCCGATTTCGGCAGCTTCTCCTCGCGCCGCCGTGGCCCCCTGACGATCGAGGGCGAGCTGGTCGCCAAATCGACCGGGACGACGTCGGAATTTTCGCTGTCCGATCGCGTCTTCCACCAGAAATTCGGCTACGGCCGCGTCACCAAGATCGACGGCAACAAGCTCACCATCGCCTTCGACAAGGCCGGCGAGAAGAAGGTCGTGGACAGTTTTGTCCAGCGGGCGTGAGGGGTATGCCCCACTACGTTGCCATCATCGAAGACAATGGCCCTGATGACGTCAGCCTGTGGTTTCCGGACCTGCCCGGCTGCATTTCCGGCGGCGATGATGTCGACGAGGCCCTGGAGGGCGCGCCTGAGGCGATCGCATTCTATGCGGAGGAGCTGACCGAGGACGGCCGCCAGCTTCCGCCGCCGCGGACACTGGATGAACTCAAGGCCGATCCCGAATTCGCCGACGAGATCCGGAACCATACGGCCGTACTGATCGAATTTCCGCCCAGCGACGACGCCCAAAAGTGAGGGCCGAGTGAGGACTGTTCGCCGCACTCGCAGAACTCTCGACTGTTCGGGCGCGAAGAGCCCTTGACCACCGCGAACTTCCCCGTATCAGATGCATTCATGGTCCGGGGCTCCATCACACTGATCGCACTTGCATTGGGTATGCCATCGCTTGCGATGGCGGAGACGATGAGCTTTGGCGATTCGATCGGGCTGCTGGCCAAGAGCTGCGGCGCGGAAATCGTCGCCAATTGCCGCGGTGTCAATCCCGACTCGACACGCCTGAAGGAGTGCCTGTCCCGCAACCGCGACGTGCTCACCCAGCAGTGCCAGAACGACTATCTCACGGTGTTCGACGCGATCCAGAAGCGCATCGCCGCCCGTGTCACGGTCGCGAATGCCTGCCAGCGCGAGATCGTCAAGGTCTGCGGCGGCTCAACCAAGGAAACCAGCAAGTCGATCCCCTGCCTGATCTCGACGCCCAAGGGCATCAGCAACAACTGCCTGAAGGCCGTCGACGACGCGGGGTATCGATGATGCGCGCAACCGGGCGTGCCACCGCCGGCATCGGCTTCGCATTGGGCCTCGCGCTGCTCGCAGGCGCCGCCAGTGCGCAGACGGCGGCGCCGACCCGCGACGACATCGTCGGCAAGCTCAACCATTTCGAAGAGGCATCCGAGGTCGACATCCCCGCGCTGAAGCAGCAGGTGATGGAGCGGGCCAAGACCAGGATCAAGAACGATCCGGGTCCGGTGAACCGGCCGCTGATCGCGCCTGACCTCGCCAAGCTGCCCGCCTTCAATGCCCGGATCCAGTTCGACGCCGATACGCCGATCATCCAGCCGGAGTCGTACCAGACGGTCGGCCGCATCGCCGACGCGATGGTCCATGCCTCGCTGCTGCCCTACACGTTCCTGATCGTCGGCCATGTCGAGTCCAACCAGAAGACGCGGGAGGCCAACGCGATCCTGAGCCAGCGCCGGGCCGATGCGATCCGCGACGTACTGGTCAACACGTTCAAGATTTCGACCAAGCGGCTGCAGCCGATCGGCCTCGGCGAGGAGCAGTTCCTCGACCGCGCCAAGCCGACCTCGCCGCTCAACGGCCAGTTGCAAATCCTGACCTTTGCCAAAGTGCCCGATGAGGCACCCGCGCATCCCGCGGCGGCCCCTGCGCCTGCGGCAAAAAAGCCTGCCAAGAGGCATTGAGCCACGGCTTTCGCGCCCGGCGGAACCTGTTGAAGTCTTGGCAGTTTTGTGAACTGTCTCACAGCGCGACGACACCGCTTTGCGCGACACTCATGCCGGTTTGTGCACTGCGCTGACCGGTGCTATAGCCTGTTTTCGCCCTTCCTGCCCCCGTGCCGCATGAGACCTAGATGGCTGGCTATTTTCAACGCCAACTGGCCGATTACGTCGAATATCATCGCGATCCCTGGAATTGCGCGATGCATGTTGTCGGCATTCTCCTGCTCTTCACCGGCGCGACGCTGCCGCTGACGCGGATTGCTTTTCCCGTCTTCGGGGTCGAGGTGAGCCTGGCGGTTATTCTGGCCCTGCCCGTGCTGGTATACTGGCTGATGCTGGACGCCGGGGTCGGGCTCGGCATCCTCGTGTCGATGATCGTGCTGCTTTCGGTCGCAACCAAAATCGGCAATCAGGTCTCGACCGCCATGATGTGGTCGATTTTTGCGGTGCTGATCGGTTTTGGCGTCGCGGCCCAGATCGTTGGCCACAGGGTATTTGAGGAGCGGCAGCCGTCGATGGTCGACCACCCCACGCATTTTCTGCTTGGACCGATGTTCGTCATGGCAAAATTTTACATTGCACTCGGTTTTCGTCGCGACCTTGCCGCGATTCTCGCGCCTCTTCCGACCAACTCTCTTTCAACCCGATAGCTTTTCTTAAAGCGGAACAGCAAAAACCTACTGCATGGCTCTCGTACTGGTTACCGGTGGCAGCGGCTTCATCGGACAGCATCTTGTCGAAGCGCTCCGCGTCCGTGGGCAGCGGGTACGTGTGCTCGACGTGCGGCCGCCAGCGACTGCGAACACGGACATCGAGTATGTGCACGGCTCGGTGCTCGATGGTGCCGCGGTCGATGCTGCGATGTCGGGGGTCGATCAGGTCTATCATCTCGCCGGCCTGCCCGGCATGTGGGTCGCCAACAAGCGGGACTTTCACGACGTCAATTTTGGCGGCACCGAGGTCGTGCTTGCGGCTGCGATGAAGCGCAACGTCTCGCGCTTCCTGCATTGCTCGACGGAATCGATCCTGTTCCCCTATGCCAGCCTCAACGGCGTTGCCGCCGAGGAGGCGCTGCAGCCGGCTGACGCGATGCCCGGCGCCTATACGCGCTCGAAGTCGCTCGCAGAACATCACGCCGCCAAGGCCGCAGCCGCGGGCTTCCCGCTCGTAATCGGCACGCCGACCATGCCGATCGGCCCTGCCGACCACAATCTGACGCCGCCGACAGCGATGCTGTGGTAC
>JAEWHT010000438.1 GCA_023387695.1 Pseudomonadota bacterium
CCGTTAACCGGCTCGCGCATGCGCTGGACGATCTCGCCAGCCACATGGATGTCGACCAGTTTGCACTGGCGAGCCTCAGCGAGGACCACAAGGAGGGCGTCGATGCCTTCCTGACGCGGCGCAAACCTAAGTTTAGAGGAAGGTAGCCAACGCTTTCTTTACCGCTTTGCGCGGCAGCGGCGCGCCGCAAACCCATTCTCAACGCTGCCTGCGATATCCACCCCGCATGTTTCTGCCCAGGGGTGGGCGCTCGTGGTTAAGGGATTGCGGACATGCTTGCCGCCGACATGCACTCTGTGCCTGATCTGGTCCTCGCCAGTGGCGTTGTCATTGCGCTGCTGATTGCACTGATCGCCGGCATCTGGCTGCGCTCGCGCCGGCTGTTCGGTAAGCTCGAGACGCTCGAAGCCGAACGCGCCGAGCACGCCCGTCAAATGCAGGATAGCAATGCCCGCCTGACCTCGTCGCTGAAGGCGGCTGAGATCCGCACCAAAGAGATCGCACTGCTGACCGAGCTCTCCGGCTTGCTGCAGTCGTGCCAGAAGCCGGAAGAGGTTTTCGCGGCGGTCGAGACCTATGCCGGCTTCCTGTTTCCGGACGAGGCAGGCGCGGTGTACCTGATGAACGACACCCGTGATGGCGTCACACGGGGACCGCGCTGGGGCGAGGTGGCCGCGACCTCGCAGGCTTTTGCGCTGGAAGATTGCTGGGCGCTGCGCCGCGGCACCAAATTCCCGGTTTCTGAGGCGAGCCAGGGTCTCGTCTGCGGCCATGCCTGCTGCGAGGCTCGCGCCGGAACGTATGTCTGTGAACCCCTGGTGGCGCAGAACACGCTGCTGGGCGTTCTCTATCGTGAAGCCGGCAATGCGTCCTTTGCCGACGGCACGGATCAGCTCGCAACCATGCTCGCCGAGCAGATTTCGCTGGCGCTTGCCAACCTGCAGCTTCGCGAGCAATTGCGCAGCCAGGCGATCCGCGACCAGCTCACCGGTCTTTACAACCGCCGCTTCCTCGAGGACGCGCTGGCGCGCGAATCCGGCCGCGCCATGCGCACCGGCGAGACGATGGCGCTGTTGATCATCGACGTCGATCATTTCAAGAAGATCAACGACACCTACGGTCATGAGTCCGGTGATGCCGTGCTGCGCGAACTCGGCTCGGTGCTCGAGAAGACGATCCGCAAGACCGACATTGTCGGTCGCTTCGGCGGCGAGGAATTCCTGGTGCTGATGCCCGGCGCCGATATCGACGCCGCAATGTCGCGCGCCAACGCCGTGCTCGATGCGGTCAGGGCGATGAATGTCGACATTCCCAACGGCGCGCCGTTGCGCAACATCACGGCGTCGATTGGCCTTGCCGTGACGCCGCTGCATGTGCCGAAGGGCGACATGCTGGTCGCAGCCGCCGATACCGCGCTGTACCAGGCCAAGGGGCAGGGTCGTAACCGCGTCGTCGAGTCCGATCGTCGCTCCCTGATGGCACCGCCGGTGGTGGTCGCCAAGACGGGGACAGACGGCTAGGCGGCTTCGTCCAGCCATTGAATCGTCCGCCGATCTGTGTCGTAACAGACCCTGGCGGCAACGGTTCGGTCAACGATCCCACGCGCGTCGCGGGAGGGATCGGTCATGCATCGCTGGAAGTTGATCGCGCCGCTCGTGGCGTGGCTCGCGATCTATCTGTGGCCGGTGCCTGCGGGTCTCAACGTCAATCAGTGGCATTATTTCGCAATCTTCGCTGCCGTCATCACCGGGCTGATCCTGGAATCGATGCCGGTCGGCGCGGTCGGCCTGATCGGACTAACTGTCGCAGGCATCAGCGGCTATATCGACCCCGACCCCAACAAATCACTGCGCTGGATGCTGGCCGGCTTTGCCGAGAGCACGGTCTGGCTGATCGTCGGCGCCTTCGTGTTCTCGATCGGCTATCGCAAGAGCCAGCTCGGCCGGCGTATCGCGCTGGTGCTGGTACAGCGGCTGGGGCGTAATACGCTCGGCCTCGGCTATGCGGTCGCGATGTCCGATTTCCTGCTCGCGCCGGCGACGCCCTCCAACACCGCGCGCAGCGGCGGGATCGTCTATCCCATCATCAGCAATATCCCGCGCATCTATGGCTCAGAGCCGGGACCGACCGCCGGCAAGATCGGCACCTATGTGATGTGGACCGCGTTCGCCGCGACCGCGATCACGAGCTCGCTGTTCTTCACGGCGCTGGCGCCAAACGCGGCCGCACTCGCGATCGCCAAGAAGACGGTCGGCGTCGATGTGAGCTGGGGCCAGTGGTTCCTTGGCTTCGCCCCGCTCGGCATTCTCCTGATGATCCTCGTTCCCTTGCTCAGCTACGCGATCTGCCGGCCAGAGGTGAAGCGCAGCCCGGAAATCTCGGAATGGGCGGCGAAAGAGCTCGGCGAGATGGGCCCGATGTCGCGCAACGAGTGGATCATGCTAGCGCTGATCATTCTTGCGATGTTCCTGTGGATCGCGGGCTCTAGCCCGGATGTTCACGTGCCCTTGCTCGGCTCGAATTTCGTCAACGCCACCACGGTCGTGTTCATCGTGATCTCGCTGATGCTGATCACGGGCGTGATCGAGTTCGCCGACATCGTCAGCGAGAAGAGCGCCTGGGAGGTGTTTTTCTATTTCACTTCGCTGCTGACGCTGGCCTCGGGGTTGAACGAGATCGGCTTCATCAAATGGTTCGCCAATGAATTCGCAAAGCCGCTGTCGGGGTTGACGCCGTCGACGGCGATGATCCTGCTGGTCGCGCTGTTCTTCTGGATCCACTATTTCTTCTCGAGCATCACCTCGCACGCGGCGGCCGTGCTGCCTGTGGTGCTCGCGGTCGGCTCGGGAATCCCCGACCTGCCGGTGACGACGCTGGCGATGCTCTGCATGTATTCGCTCGGCCTGATGGGCGTGATCTCGCCTTACGCCACGGGGCCGGCGCCGATGTATTATGGTAGCGGCTATATCGGGAAGGGGCAGTTCTGGGGTTTTGGCCTGATCTTCGGGGTGCTCTATTTCGCCGGGCTGCTGGCGATCGTGCTGCCCTGGCTTTCAATGGTCCGCTGAGCCCGGCCGCAGACGAATTTTCTTCCCAAGGGGAGGATTGGGAAAACTTCGCCCAATTCCTCGCAAATATCTGACATTGCAAGCAGGACCGGATCGGGCGATTGTGCGCTGCACTGCAGCGCGCCGTTGGGCCTGGCTGTCGTTCCACCCGCCGTCGTTGAATAGCGACCTGGCTCCCGTGCGCCTTACGGGCGGGCGAGCTAAATTACGTGCATGAAAGCTGCTTCCATGAATGTGCACCCATCGCTGGTGATCGGAGACCCGATCGAGATCCGGGACACGGCCGCAGTCGATGCGATGGTCCGTTTCGAGAACATCTCGAAGACCTATCCGGCCTATCGCGGCAAACCCGGCGTCAACGCGCTGCAAGGTATCGACTTCGCGATCGCACGTGGCTCGATCACCGGCGTGATTGGCCGCTCGGGCGCCGGCAAGTCGAGCCTCGTCCGGCTCATCAACGGGCTGGAGAAGCCGACCACCGGCCGTGTCGTCGTCGATACCAAGGACATCTCGGCGCTCACGGGACGCGACTTGCGGCTCGCACAGCGCTCGATCGGCATGATCTTTCAGCATTTCAACCTGCTGTCGTCGCGCACTGCTGCCGATAACATCGCGCTGCCGCTGGAGATCGCCGGCTGGTCGAAAGCCGATATCCGCGCACGCGTCACCGAATTGCTCGCGCTCGTCGACATCGCCGACAAGCACGACCGCTATCCTTCAGAACTCTCCGGCGGCCAGAAGCAGCGCGTCGGTATCGCCCGCGCGCTGGCGACGCGGCCAGACGTTCTGCTGTCCGACGAGGCGACCTCGGCGCTCGACCCGCAGACGACGCGCGCGATCCTCGACCTGCTCGCCAACATCAATCGCGAGTTGGGCGTGACCATCGTGCTGATCACCCACGAAATGTCCGTGGTGCGACAGCTCGCCAAGGAAGTCGTCGTGCTCGATGCCGGCCATGTGGTCGAAAGCGGCCACGTCGCCGACATCTTCACCCACCCCCAGCATCCGATCACGCAGTCCTTCCTGGCCGAGGTGACCGGCGATAGCCTGCCCGTTTCGCTCGCCAGCCGGATCGTGCAGGAGCCGGGCAGCCATGCCGTGATCCGCGTCCAGGTGCGCGGGGCAGGGGCCGGCGACACGCTGATCGCGCGGCTCGCCCGCGAGCTCGGCCTCGACGTCTCGCTGCTGTCGGCGCGCATCGACGAGATCGGCGGCCAGCATGTCGGCTCGCTGGTGCTCGGCATTCCCGGTGGCGACGGCGCTGCGACCCGCACGCTAGCCTGGCTGTCTCAATATCAATTTTCGGCGGAGCGTCTCGGCTATGTCGCCTGAACTCATCAACCTGATCATCCAGGCCACCGGCGAAACCCTGTTCATGGTGGGGATCGCAGCCGCACTCGGCACCGTGTTCGGCCTGCCGCTCGGCGTATTCCTGGCGACGAGCCGCAAGGGCGAGCTGTTCGCAGCTCCTGCGGTTAACGCAGCGCTTGGCATGGTCGTGAACGCTACGCGGTCCACGCCCTTCATCATCCTGGTCGTGGCCATCATCCCGTTCACGCGTCTCATCGCCGGCACCTCGATCGGATCGACGGCGGCAATCGTGCCGCTGACCATCGCTTCGGCCCCGTTCATCGCGCGGCTGGTCGAAGCTGCGATCCGCGAAGTCGACGGCGGTCTGATCGAAACCGCGTCCTCCTTTGGCGCCTCGCCGATCCAGATCGTGTTCAAGGTGCTGATCCCCGAGGCGCTGCCGGGGCTGTTGCTGGCGCTGACCCTCGCGGTCGTCAGCCTGCTCGGCTACTCCGCCATGGTTGGCGCTGTCGGCGGTGGCGGGCTTGGCGACCTCGGCATCCGCTACGGCTACCAGCGCTTCATGCCGGAGATGATGCTGGCCGTGGTCGTCGTGCTGATCGCGCTGGTGCAGCTGGTGCAGAGCGCCGGCGATTATCTGGCGCGCAGGGTGAACCGCCGGCTGCGGCACCACTGATCCCCGGGTCAGCAGCTGATCCCCGGGTCAGCACCGCTGATCCTGCTCAGGCCGCCAGCCTGGCGCGCCGCAGCGTCTCTGAGGGCAACTCGGAGAAGTGGCGCTTGTAGTCGAGCGAGAACTGGCTGAAGTGCCAGAAGCCATGCTGCACGGCGACGTCGTAGACGGAGGTCTCGGCAGCGCGCTTGAGGTCGCGCCGCACGCGGTTCAGCCGCATGGCGCGCCAATAATGCATTGGGCTCGTGCCCAGCACCTCCTGGAAGCAATAGCCGAGCTTGCGCGGACTGGCGCCGACAGCCTTGCAGACCTCCAGCAGCGAGAGCGCGCGGTCGCCGCTGCCATGCATCAGCGCCCGGGCGCGATCGACCGTGCGCTTGCGTGCAACGGCGCTGCGGCCGGGTTCGGCAGCGCGCGCGGTCGGCAGCATATCCATGATCTCGACGAGCAGGGCGTCTTCGAGTGCCTGCCGTGCGGCCGGATCGTCAAACTGTTCGGGTGCAGTTGCGACGGTGTCATGGATCGCCGCGAGATGCGCGCGCAGCCGCGCCACCGGTGCCTCGTCCATCTCGATCACCCGCAACTGATGCCAGGCGGCGCGCGGAAGGTCGATTTCCAGCCGAGCGGCCAGTTCCGCGATCAGCGTCGCACTGGCGACGACGCCACGCAGCTCGAACGCCTTCGGCGTGCACATGTCGACCTCGGCATCGACGCAGGCGATCACCTGGGTGCCTACGACGCTGGCGCCGTTGTAATTGACCTCGCCGTCGCCGTGCCAGGGCAGCCCGATGGCAAAGCTGTCGGCGCCGAGTTGGCCGTACTGGCGAACCTGCTGGCTGGTGATTTCGCGGAACACCTCGACGCGAGGCAGAGAAAGCTGGGTGAAGCTGCCGGCGAATGCGCCGGCGCTGATCTGGTCGTAGTTCAGACGCCAGCGGCCGAGCGCGGCGCAATGCTCATCGACATCCGTACTGCTTGCCTGAAGCAGGCTGGCAGCCGAGTCTGGAGTCGGAAGAGTTGTGCCTAAGGCCATGACTGCACGTTAGAATTTGGTAGCCGAGCAGGTAGCAAGAACCACGCCAGACTGGCACGGCCGTGGCCTGTGTCCAGCAAAATATTGCGCGATCTCGATAACGCCTGATGGCGCCCGGGTGCAGTCTTCCTCACTGCCATTCCCGGCATCGGCGCCGGGATCGCGTTCTGCGGAGGGATCGAGATGCGACCGACCGATGTCATGCGCGGCAGCCCGCCCGCACCCGAAGCCCAGGTGACGCGCGCCAACTGGCGCAGCTTTCCGGCCATCCGCTGGGGCTTTACCCACGCACGTGAGGTGCTTCCAACCGCGGAGATCCGCCGTTCCGCGCAACCAACGAAGATAGCGAGCGCACCGCGCGAGTTGGCAAAACTCGGCTTCAACGCGCCCGACGGCAAGGCGACCACGATCGAGGCCACGCTGCGCGAGACCCAGTCCGACGCGCTGCTGGTGATGCATCGGGGCACGCTGATCCACGAATGGTACGGCGATGGCATGAGCGTGACCACGCCGCATCTGATCTGCTCGATCAGCAAGGCGATCGCCGGCACGCTCGGCGGCGTGCTGGCCGCGCGCGGCCTGGTCGACCCAGAGGCGAGGGTGGTGCGCTACATTCCGGAGCTCGAGAGCTCGGTCTATGGGACCTGCACGGTCCGCAATCTCCTCGACATGGCCGTCGCCATCCAGTTCGAGGAGGATTACGAGGACCCCGCCGGCGACGTCGCGCGCTATCGTTTTTCCTCAGGCTGGGACGTGCCGCCTCCCGGCGTCGAGCCCGGCCACCAGCGCGCCTATCTCGCGACGCTCCGCGGTACCGGCAAGCCGCATGGCAAGGTGTTCCACTACGTCTCGACCAACACCGAGGTGCTCGGCTGGGTCTATGAGCGCGCCTGCGGCATGCCCTACCACCGTGTCCTCTCGGAATTTCTCTGGCAGCCCCTGGGCGCAGAGGAAGATGGGTCGCTGACGCTGGACAGCCACGGCATGGGCCGGCTGGCCGGCGGCATCTCCGTGACCGCGCGCGACCTGCTGCGCTTCGGTGAGATGATGCGCAATCGCGGCGTCGTGGAGGGGCGACAGGTGGTGCCGGGCTGGTGGATCGACGACATCAGGGAGAACGGCGATCCCAAGGCCTGGGCCGACGGCGACCTCGCAGAGTTCTTTCCGGGTGCGCGCTATCGCAGCAAATGGTTCACGATCGACCCGTCGCGCAACGCGCTCACCGCGATCGGCATTCACGGCCAGCATCTCTATGTTGATCTCGAGTCGGATACCGTCATCGTCAAGCTCGCGACGCAGCCCAAGGCGATGGACGTGCCGCTCGACCAACGCTGGTTCGCGGCCTACCGCGCCGTCTCGACACATCTCGCTCCGCGCTGATTTCTGGACCTCATCATGCTCGACACAGTTAAAGCCAAGTCGCACGCGCAGAGCGCGACGCCGCATCCGCTCGATCCCCTGACGGCGGAGGAGATCACGGCCGCCTGTACGCTGGTGCGAGCCACCTCGGCCTCGCCGGAGAATTGCCGTTTCCCGACGGTGCGGCTGGAAGAGCCGACCAAACAGGAGCTGGCGGCCGGCGGAACGTCGCGCCGCGCCTTCGCGCTGACGCTCGATTTATCAACAGGAGAGGCGATCGAGCACATCGTCGATCTCGCCCGCAACGAGATCGTTGCCCGGAAGGTCATTCCGAACCGGGAGGCGCCCTATGGGCAGCCGTCGGTGATGCTCGAGGAAATCATCAAATGCGAGGCCATGGTCAAGGCCGATCCCGGCTGGCGACATGCGATGTATCGGCGTGGCCTCACCGACAAGGACATCGAGCTGGTCCAGGTCGACCCGTTCTCCTCGGGCTACTTCGACTTCGAGTATGAGCGTGGCGCTCGCATCGTCCGCGCCGTCAGCTTCTTTCGCGAGCATCTCCAGGACAACGCCTATGCTCATCCGATCGAGGGCGTGGTCGCGGTCGTCGACCTGATCAGCGGTAAAGTGCTCGACCTCACCGACGGGGATCCGATCGTGCCGATTCCGCGCAAGAAGCGGAATTACGGCGCGCATGAAGTCACCAATACGCGAACCGACATCAAGCCGCTGCATATCGAGCAGCCCGAAGGCCCAAGCTTTGAGGTCAATGGCTGGAAGGTCGACTGGCAAAAATGGAGTTTTCGCGTTGGTTTCACGCCGCGCGAAGGGTTGGTGCTGCATCAGCTTGCCTACCAGGACGGCGAGCGCAAGCGCTCGCTGATCCATCGCGCCAGCGTCACCGAGATGGTGGTGCCTTACGCCGATCCCACTGCGAACCATTTCTGGAAGTCGGCGTTCGATGCCGGCGAATACGGGCTCGGTATGCTCGCCAACGCGCTCGAGCTCGGCTGCGACTGCCTCGGAACCATCCATTATTTCGACGTGCCGGCAGCCGACAACAACGGAAACCCGTTCGTCATGCAGAACGCCATCTGCATGCATGAAGAAGACTACGGAATTGCCTGGAAGCACTACGAATTCCGCAACGGCCTGTTCGAGGTGCGGCGCTCGCGGCGGCTCGTGATCTCGTTCTTCGCGACCGTCGGCAACTACGACTACGGCTTCTACTGGTATCTCTATCAGGACGGTACGATCCAGTTGGAGACCAAGCTGACCGGCATCATCCAGACTGCTGCTGTTCAGCCCGGCGAAAAATACAAATGGGGCGGCATGGTCGACGATGGCCTCGGCGGGCCGACGCACCAGCACTTCTTCAACGTGCGCATGCATATGGATCTCGACGGCGGCGGCAACACCGTCAGCGAGCACGAGTTCGTGCAACGGCCCTGGGGCGCGGACAATCCACATGGCAACGCGTTCGACGCGACGACGCGGGTGCTCTCACGCGAGCGCGATGCCGCCGCCATTGCCAATGGCGAGACCGGCCGGTTCTGGAAGATCAGCAACCCGAACGAGACGAATTCAGTCGGCAACGCGCCCGCCTACAAGCTCGTCGTCAATCCGAGCCCGCTGATGCTTGCGCAGGAGGGCAGCTATGTCCGCAAGCGCGGTGGCTTCGCGACCAAGCATGTGTGGGTGACGGCCTTCGACGCCGCGGAAAAGTACGCCAGCGGCGATTATCCCAACAACCATGCCGGCGGCGACGGCTTGCCGCGCTATGCCGCGCAGAACCGCAACATCGAGAATACGGACATCGTGCTGTGGCACTCGTTCGGCCACACCCATATCTGCAAGCCCGAGGACTTTCCGATCATGCCGGTCGAATATGCCGGCTTCACGCTGAAGCCGACCGGCTTCTTCGCGGCCAATGCGGCCGGCGACATACCGCCGGATCGTAACAGCCGCAGCGTGCTGGCAGGTGGGCAGACGGGTGCGGGCAACGCTTCCTGTTGCCACAAGGACTAGCGGAAGAGGGGCTTGGCGCCGTGTCAGCCCGCCGCGAGCTCGACGTCGTCAATCGGCGCAGGTCCGGCAACGAGACTGTCGAGGTCAACCAGGAACAGATCCGCCATGTGGGTTAGCTGGTGGAGGGGGATGCTGATCTCGCCTCGCTCGGCGCGCTCGACGAACTCGGGCGAGACGCCGACGAGGTTCGCGATTTGGGCCTCGGTATAGCCCCGCGCCTCGCGCGCGCCTTTGACTTGCGCGCCAATGTGCCGCCGGTGCAGGGCTTGCTCTTCTTCGGTCATCATCAGCGCCTGCTCGTCAGCGCTGGCGACACCATCGGCGAACGCAACGCCAAGCAGTCGACGCTTCTGCCAGGCCACGCGACAGACCTTACGTAAACCATCGGCAAAGATCAGCGTGGCTTCGTCCGGGAACGCCAGCGACCAATCGAGCTTCAGCCGCGCGCCGGTGCCGGATACATCAGCGATGGTGCAGGGGATGCTCACGAGCCCTCTGGCGCCGTCGAACTCGATAATCCCGGTCCTCGCCGTGGATTGCCTGGTCGCCGCACGCAATTCGCTCATGGACGTCGCCCCCGAATGCCCAGCACTTGCTGAAAGTCAGTCGCCGATTCTACCTCTGGGGTTCCCCGCGCTCAATTGAACGTGCCGGGCATGGTGAAGGATTGGTTCTCCGGCGGAGCAGGGCGGCCGCAGCGATGAACCTTCCGGCCCGACGCCGCCACCAAGACTGGAGATCGTCCCCAGCCGTCCGGAATTCCCAATGAGATCGCTCGCCTTGCTCTGCCTGCTTGCCTTCACCACGACCGCACACGCGGCGTCTCCCGAGCAGCACTATCTCGATCTGCGCGACCGCTACATCGCAAAGTTCTCGAAAGCCAAGGAGAGCGACGAAACCTTCAAGCAGCACGATGCCGCGCTCGACGAGTTGACCGGCGTGCTGCGTGGCCTGGTGGGGCCTGTCACGATCAAGGGGCTGCCGGCCGAGGGCAAATCGAACGTCGATACGCTGTTTAGGGGCGATAGTGGCTTCGGTCATCTCGATGGGCTCGCCTTTGCCACGGAGGGTGACAAGCAGCAAGCTGTGGTGACCACGACGTCACTGCTCAAGCACTGGCTGCACGAGCACAGCAAGGACGGCATGCCGCAGGAGATCGATGCGGCGTTCCACTCGGATCACTTCTACTATCAGGCGATCCAGGACTCCGCCTTCGCCAAATATGCCGAGCTGCCGATCACCAAGCCCGCGTCTGCAAGTGCCGCCGTCGCCGTACTGGGCGTTCGTGGCAACGGCGATTTGAAGGGGGCGCCGCGCGAAATCGACGTCGTCGCGATCCAGGGCGACAAGGTCTTCTTTCTCGCCGCAAGTGAAGCCGTGAAGACCGCCGAGATCCCGGCTTGCGAGAAGGTTTGGAAGCAGATGATGGCCAAGAAGCTGCCGGAGGATTCCATGGAGAAGGAAGATCGGGCGATGGACGCTTACACCAAGTGCTTCGCCAAGGAGGCGCCGAGCCAGAGCTGGTTCGCTGCGGTCGTCAAGAAAGCGCAGAGCCAGCTGGAGCAACTGCCGCTGCGCTAACCGAAACGGTGCTCCGGCAGGCCCTGCGCGACGCCGTAAATGGCAAGGAGGTGGCCGGCCTGAGGCTCGCGATCGAGCTGCTGCTGATCCAGGAATTTTCGGGCCGTCGTCACAAACAACGTCTTGAGATCGCTGCCTCCGAAACAGAGGCAGGTCGGGTTGGTCACGGGCAAGGCAATGACCGTGTCGATCGTCCCGTCGGGCCGGTAGCGTGCTATCCGTCCGGCTGAAAAGAACGCGGTCCATAGCCCGCCGGCAACGTCGACGCAGGCGCCATCGGGTCTCTCCTGCGATGCGCTGTAATCCGCAAACAGGCGTCTGTTGCGGATCACGCCGTCGTCGAGATCGAAGTCGAACGCCCAGGTGCGGTACCGCCGCGTGTCCGTGAAATAGAGCGTGCGATTGTCGGGTGAGAACGCAATCCCGTTGGTGACGATGATTTCGTCGAAGATGCGCGCGACCTGACCGTCGCCGGTCACACGATACAGCGCGCCGTTCGGACGATGCAGCTGGTTGTCCATCGTGCCGATCCACAGTCGACCGCGCGCGTCGACGCGACCATCGTTGAGACGGTTGTCCGTGCCGCGTTCGACCTCGATGACGGCCTCGCCATGGCGGAGGGTCAGATCCTGAGCGAGCAGATGCGATCCGTCCGCCCTCAGAGCCTGGCTGCCGAGGAATTGGCAGTCGTAGGAGATCACATCGTGGATGCCCGTCGCCGGGTCGAAGGATTGATGCAGCCTGCCGTCGATATCGACCCACCAGAGCTTGCGGGACCGGTCGCACCACAATGGCGTCTCGCCAAGAATATCCGCACTGGCAACCGCGGTCTCGACCCTGTGCGCGGAGATCGAATTTACGCTCATGCCGGAATCCGGTTCCAGCCGCGCGCGCCGTCGCCAAAAGCCTGATAGCCATTAGGGGTTACGGCGATGGTGTCTTCGAGCTTGATGAAGCCGCGCCGCGGATGCGGCAGCGTGGTTTCAATCGAGATGACCATGCCGGCTTCGAGCGGCGCGTCGGCATCGTCGGCGGGATAGGGGATCGGACCGCTCGCGGTCAGGCGCGGCGCTTCGTGGCTGACGATGCCCATGCCATGGGCGACGAAGTGCATCTGCTTGCCGTGAGGGGACCGGGCCAGCGCTTCGTTCGCCGCGGCATAGATTTCACTGCCGGTGAGACCCGCGCGGATCGGAGCGCGGGCGGCCTGCTGGATCAGGTCGATCTCGTCGAGCAGATCGACGAGCTCGCCATCCGGCGTCCCCTGCACGGCCATCCGGCAGAGATCGCCGATATAGCCTCTGTAATTCCCGCCGGAATCCAGCGAAACGATATCGCCGGGCTCAAGCCGCTGGTCGGAAGGCGCCCGGTTGAGGCTCGTTCCCAAGGTGACCAGCGCGTATTCGAAGACCATGTCGCGCGACAGTTCCGCTTGGCGCAGATGCTCGATGATCTCGCGCTTGTTCTGTCCGGCGCGCGTGCGGCTTGCGGCATCCATCATGGACGCGACCACCCGCTCGGATGCCTCGCGAAGGATCTCCAGCTCCGCCGCAGTCTTGATCGATCGAAGTCTTTCAAGCGAGCGCATCGCCTCGATCAGCCGGCGATCGGGCAACTCCTTGCGCAAGACATCAGCAGCATCGACCGGCAGGAATGACATCTCGGCGCCGATGCGAAGCGCAGGCGTGGCGATTGCCTTAATGTGTTTGAGCGCGAGCGTCATCGCCTCAACCGAGGTCGACGATCCGAAAACGACCGGCGGCATCCAATATCCGGCGTCGGTTCTGTTTTGGACGCTGTCGCGCTCGTTGCGGTTGGCGATATAGGCCGACTTGTCCAGGTCGCCCTTCACGTAGACGAAGATCGGCAGGTACCGGCTGACGCCGATAGCTTCCATGTAGTCGAACTGGAAGTGATAATAGCCGCCGAGCAGATACTGAATGTTGTGCTTCGAGGTGACGAAGAGGACGTCGATGCCTGCAGCATCGAGCAGGCGGTCCAGCCTGGCCGTCGAGAATGGAATCTTCGCGTGCATCGACCGTTCTTCTTCGTGGATGATTTGGTCTTGCTGGCAGGCGAGGGCGGTCAGGCGTTCTTCCAGGACGACAGGGCATGTGCGACGCAGCCGTTGATGTGGTCGGTGAGGACGGCCCTGGCGTTCTTGATGTCGCGCTTCAGCGCGCATTCCAGCAGCGCCCTGTGCTGGTTGATGGTCTCATTGCCGCGGTAGCGCAGCGCATAGCGAAAATATTTGTCGAACACGATGGCGTGGGTGTGCATCAGCTCGCGCGAGCCGCAAGCCGAGATCAGTGCCTGGTGGAATTCGCCGTCGTAGCGCTTGCGCAGTTCGGGATCGTCGCCTTCCTTCTGGACGGTGCGCTCGGTCGCCGCCAGCTTGTGGTGCGCCGAGACCACGCGGCCCTCCCATTCGACATCGCCGGCGCGGAACGACTCGGCCATTGCGTGATGTTCGAGCAGGATACGCAGCTCGGCGAGCTCGCGAAGGTTCTGGATTGAGACGGGCGCCACCTCGAAGCCGCGCTGGCCTTCGGCAACGACAAAGCCCTCCGACGTCAACCGATTGAGGATCTCGCGCAGCGTCGAGATGCTGACGCCGTAGTCTTCCTTCATGGCATCGAGCTTGAGACGCCCGGAGGGTGTCAGCACGCCGAAAATGATGTCGGAGCGGATGCGCTGATAGCCGCTGTCGCCCGCCGACATCGGCCGTTCCTCGAGTGCCGTCATACCGTTTGATCCCGTTTGCCCGAACCGTCGTCCACCCGCGTGGGCCGACGAACCATCAACGTTGCCAGCACTATAGCAGACTCGGCTTATCCGACGTCTAGAGAAATATCATATGAAATAGATAATGCCATTTGACTTGGAAATATATGTATGATGTGTAAATGACCTGAGGGTACGGGGAAATGAGCGCTCAAGCCGCCGTCCGTGCCCAAGGGAACAGGGAGGACGTGATGAGCTTGTGGGTTCGGGCGCTGTCTGCGACGGCGATCTGCGTGGCGCTGACGGTCAGCGCATCCGCCGCTGACGACATTCAGGAGCGGACGATCAGGTGGGGGCACCTGAACAACACCGATCACCCCGTCAGCTTTGGCGTGCAGAAGTTTGCCGAGATACTGCTGGCGAAGAGCGGGGGCAAGATGAAGGTCCGCGAGTTCGCGGCCTCACAGCTCGGCAACGAGCTGCAGCAGCAATCCGCGCTGCGCGGCGGTACCCAGGAGATGCTGTCGGCCTCGACGACCTCGCTCGCGACGGTCATTCCGGAGTTCGGCCTCGTCGATTTCCCGTTCCTCTTCAACACGGTCGAGCAGGCCGACGCGCTTGCGACCGGCAAATTCGGCACGGCGATGCTCGATACGTTGCCGTCAAAGGGGCTGATCGGTCTCGGCTATTGGGGCCTCGGCTTCCGCAACGTCACCAACAGCACCCGTCCGATCACCAAGCTCGAGGATTTCAGCGGTCTCAAGCTGCGCGTGATCCCGAACCCGGTCTATCTCGAGACCTTCGGGGCCTTTAAGGCCAATCCGGTCCCGATGGCTTTCGGCGAGCTCTATTCGGCACTGGAGACCCGCACCGTCGACGGCGAAGAGAATCCCTACACCGTCATTCTCTCGAACAAGTTCTACGAGGTGCAGAAATACGTCTCTGCCACCAACCACACCTTCACGCTGAACATCATCCTGGTGAGCAAGGCCTTCTGGGACAAGCTGTCGCCGACCGAGCAGCGCCTGATGCGCGAGGCCTACGAGGAGAGCCGCGGCTATCAGAAGGAGCAGACGCGCCTTCAGACCGAAAAGGCGCTCACGGAATTGCAGGCCAAGGGCATGCAGTACAACACGATTGCGCCCGAGGAGACCGAGCGCATGCGCAAGACCGCGCAGCCGGTCGCGGACAAGATCTCGGCCAATCTTCGCCCCGAGACGGTGAAGCTGTTCAATGACGAAGTCGAGCGCATCCGCAAGGACGTTAAGTAGCAGACCTCTCCATCACGCAGGTGGCGGAGCCGGCGCATGGCCGGCTCACGCCCCTCATTTGCCCGGACGTCACCCATGGCGCGCATCCTTGACCTCTATTGCACGTTCCTGAAGGCCGTGATCGCCGCGTGTCTCGCGGTCATGGTGGTCCTCGTCTTCGGCAACGTCGTCCTGCGTTACGGCTTCAACTCCGGGATTACGATTTCCGAGGAGCTGTCGCGCTGGCTGCTGGTCTGGCTGACCTTCCTCGGCGCAATCGTCGCAATGCGTGAGCACGCCCATCTCGGCGTCGACACGCTGATCCGGATGCTGCCGGCCTCCGGCAAGCGCATCTGCTTTGTCCTTAACTACTGCCTGATGTTGTTTGCCGACTGGCTGCTGCTGTCCGGCAGCTGGCGGCAGACCATCATCAATCTGGACGATCGCGCGCCGGCCACCGGTCTTTCGATGGGGATCTTCTACGCAGTCGGCGTGATCTTCGGCGCATCGACTGGAGTGATCCTTCTCTACGATCTCGTCCGGGTGCTGACCGGGCAGGCGAGTGAAGCCGACATGGTGGCCATCAAGGAATCGGAAGAGCACTGATGTCGGGCCATCGCACTCTCCCGGCCGGCGCCGGCCACTTGCAACCCCTCGGGATCAAGTCATGACGATCGCCGTCTTCACCTTCTCGCTGCTGGGCGCCATGGCCTTGGGCATGCCGATCGCCTTTGCACTGATCGTCTGCGGCGTCGCACTGATGAGCACGATCGACATGTTCGACGCCCAGATCGTGGCGCAGAACGTCATCAATGGGGCGGACAGCTTTCCGCTGATGGCCATTCCCTTCTTCATGCTCGCGGGCGAGATCATGAACAAGGGCGGCCTGGCCAAGCGTATCGTCAATGTCGCGCTCGTCGCTGTCGGGCACTTCCGCGGCGGGCTCGGTTACGTCACCATCCTCGCATCCTGCATCCTCGCTTCACTCTCAGGCTCGGCCGCAGCGGACGCCGCAGCGCTCGCCGCGCTGCTGGTGCCGATGATGGTGGCGGCCGGACACAAGAAGGCCTATGCGGCAGGTCTGGTGGCGGCCGGCGGCATCATTGCGCCCGTGATTCCGCCGAGCATCGGCTTCGTCATCTTCGGCGTCGCCGCGGGCGTCTCGATCTCGAAGCTGTTTCTGGCGGGCATCGTTCCCGGGCTGCTGCTCGGGGCCGGGCTCTGTCTGGCCTGGGCCTGGGTCGTGCGGCAGGAGAACTTGACGCCGCCTCCGCGGGCCTCCTTGTCCGAGATCATCGGAGCCGTCGTCGACGGGTTCTGGGCCTTGATGCTTCCGGTCATCATCGTGGTCGGTCTGCGTTTCGGCATCTTCACGCCGACCGAAGCGGCGGTCGTCGTCGCCGTCTACTCGCTGTTCGTAGCAACCTGCATCTATCGCGAGCTGAAACTGTCGCAGCTCTACGAAGTGTTCGTCTCCTCTGCCATCACCACGAGCATCGTGATGTTCCTGGTGGCCGCGGCGCTGGTGTCTTCCTGGCTCATCACGGTCTCGGAGATTTCAACGCAGGTCGTCCATCTGCTTACTCCCTTCATGGGCAACAACACCCTTCTCATGCTGGCAATCATGGTCGTCGTCGTGATCGTGGGCACCGCGCTCGACATGACGCCGACCATCCTGATCCTAACCCCGATCCTGATGCCGATCATCAAGGCGGCGCATATCGACCCCGTCTATTTCGGCGTACTCTTCATCATCAACAATGCCATCGGCCTGATCACGCCGCCGGTCGGCATCGTGCTCAACGTCGTCTGCGGCGTCTCCAGGATCAGCATGGAGGAGATCATCAAGGGCGTCTGGCCCTTCATGATCGCACAGCTGATCGTCCTGTTCGCGATGGTATTATTCCCGGGACTGGTGACGATCCCGGCAAAGTGGTTCGGCGGCTAGTCGCATCGGAAAACAAGGCAACGGAGCAGGGCAATGGCCGCAAAAATCATGATCCTCAATGGACCCAATCTCAATTTCCTGGGTATCCGGGAGCCGCACATCTACGGCCGGACCACGCTGAAGGAGATCGAAGAGAGCTGCCGGGCGCTGGCCGACCAGCTCGGCGTGGAGATCTCGTTCCATCAGTCCAACATGGAGGGCGAGCTCGTCACCTTGATTCAGTCCGCCCATGGGAACGCGGATGCGATCATCATCAATCCGGCGGGCTATTCCTTCACGTCGATCGCGCTGATCGATGCACTGAAGATCTTTGAAGGCGTGAAGATCGAGCTGCATATCTCGAACATCCATGCTCGCGACGAGCTCCATCGTCATTCGATCACGTCGAGCGCCTGTACGTCGGTCATTTGCGGCCTGGGTCCGTACGGCTATCTGGCCGCGATGCTGGCGGCCGTGCAGCGGCTCGGGCAATTGCCCGCCACGATCGCGCCGGCGCTGCACGGGCTTAAGACCTGATACGGAGAGGCATCATGCGTGGATCGGGCTTTCTCGCCATCTGGAGCGACGTCGCGGCCCAGGATTGGACCGATTACCGGCACTGGCTGACGCGCGAGCACACCACCGAGCGGGTCACGACCAGAGGCTTCCTGGCATCACGCGTGTTCCGCGCCGCGCGGGACGACATCAACCGCGTCTTCATCCTGTACGAACTGGAAGCGCCCGAGGTGCTAGATGGCGAAGCCTATCTGGCGCGCCTCAATGCGCCGACCCCGTGGTCACAGCGGATCATGCCAAGGCTTGGCAATTTCATGCGCGGCGGCGGCGTGATGGTCGCACGGGCAGGGCGCGGCGAGGGGGCCACGATCACGGCGATGCGGATCGAGACACTGCCTGGAAACCCGCAAATGCTCGCCGATGCGCTCGTTGCGTGCGACGGGATCGCCGCGGTGCAGATCGGGGCAACCGACGAAGCCCGGACATCGGTGGCGACGACCGAGAAGGGCATGCGCAAGGACGAGGGCTTCTTCTCGGGCCTTCTGTTGATCGAAGCGCTCGACGCAGCCTCGCTGCAGGCCGCTTTGCAGAAGGCACGCGCGATTGCGCCCGAAATCCTCGGCCGAGCGAGCGAGCCGGAGGTCTATCAAACCATGTTTGCGCTCGACGCCCGGATTGCGGATTTCGGCTGAGATCAAGATACCGACGGCCAGCGCCTAGAACAACGCCGGACCCCGCCGGTCGAGCTTTGATTCCCACGTAAGAAGGTTCGCGATCATAACCATGAAGGCGATGCCAAGTGCGCTGACGGCCGCCTGCATGGGCAACCCGTCGGAGACCCGGTTCAATATGACGAACGCGATAAACGAAGCGAGCACGCTGAAACAAAAGACAGATAGCGAGTTTTCGCCACAACGGATCAGCGCCTTTGTCCAGGGCCTGGGTGGACGGTGCCCGTCTGGCGGCACGAAACGCGTCAACAAAACGACGATGGCGAAGAAGTGGATGAGCCGAACCGGATCTAAATGGCTCTTGTAGATCGGATAGAGCAGCCCTTCGATCGTTTGCGGGATCAGCCATCTGACGGCTTCCACGCGCCAACTCAAGGCGACAATCAGGCTGAACAGAACATAAGCGGCGGCGAGCGGTATCGCGGCTCGGTGTCGCACGAAGCCAGCGAACTGCTGGGCGCACGGGCCCGCGGAGCAAGCGCCGACGACAAACAAGATCTGCCACGCGAATGGATTGAAATAGAGTTCACCGCTTGGCCAGGCAGGCCAGTGCCAACTATACAACTGCACCATCAAGTAAAGCATGAAGGACGCAGCGAGCGCGATGACTGCATTGCGGGCAATTAGCCACAGCACGAGCGGAAACGCGAGATGCAGTATGACGAACGTGGGCAGGATATCCGTGTTGACGGGTGCGTATTGGAGAGCCAGGAGGCGGATGAGAACTGTCCCTGGATCGTCGAAAAAGTGCCTTGTGTTCGTCTCGTCGAGATAAGAACCGCTGAGCCATGCCAGAGCGAGATAGACGAACACCAGCAGTAGAAACGCAACGTAGATTTCGAAGCTGCGTCGCAAGCTGCGTGCGATGACGGTTGGCCAACCACGACTTCGCAGCGTGCGGCCATATGAGATCATGCACGTATAGCCCGACACGAAAACGAATACTTCGGAGGCGTCGCTAAATCCGTAGTTGCGGATCGTCAGCCAGTCGAAGGCGTTGCCAGGGATGTGATCGATGAAAACAAACCACAGCGCCAGCCCGCGACAAACGTCGAGCCGCAAGTCACGATCATCGCCAGATATCTCTGACCTCCCCGAAGCTTTTGTCGAAGCAATCTGCAAAATTTGAAGCCGCCCCGCTGCGTGAGGGAGCCGGTCCGCGGTGTGGAACGGAACCGCGGTTGGAGACTGCGGCTCTATGGCCGGACGAGTCTTGATCTAGAGCAAAGTGGCAGCCGCTCCAGGTCGTGCAATATGTCACATACCGGGTTTTGCCTGTCCTCCCGGGGCTGGAAAGCCGCCGCCTGCGGTCATTTAAGCAGGCGGCGTTTTTAAGGATCCGCCGATCGGTGAGGCCTGCGCTGTGGTCGCGACTCGGCGACGGCTGCACGACCGCCGAGCGCCGCAACGCGCTGTCCGAATGACCTCGAGCTCCCGGCGCTTGAGCGCCGTCGTCCAGCATCGCGAATCCATCGCCGAACGGCCTGTGTGGTCTTTCGTGGCGCGCTCGTTGGAGCGGTGGCTGAGCCGGGAGCGGGGCTGTCCCTGAAGTCTTGGCCTGGGTCGTCCTGATCCGCACGCCTATATTCGTAATTCGCATAAGGTATATTATGGAATATATTTATATCCAATTAGATCAGTTATTTAGGCCAAGCTCCTGCGATTACAGCTTCACTGATGCGGCGTTCCCGGCACCATGGCCTGAGCATCGATCCGTAGTCCACGCGCATCAGCGGCCTCGTCTGAAAGCCGATATTGCCGCGCCCTTGTCCGGCTGCAATAAGCGAGCTTCGCGAGATCGCAGATGACCTTCGAGCCTGACGTCCGTATAGGTTTGCGTCTCACAACAAGAACAAATTTCGAGGAAGCAGACCCATGAGTTTTTCAACACGTTTTTCCCGCCGCACGCTTCTCAAGGCCTCAGCCGCGACCGCCGTTTTTGGTGGCGTCAGCGCGCCCTATGTGGCCCGTGCCCAGGCCGCCGAGTTCTCCTACAAGTTTGCCAACAACCTGCCTGAGTCGCATCCGTTCGTGGCGCGCGCCCGTGAGATGGCGGCAGCCATCAAGACCGAGACCAACGGCCGGTTCGACATGCAGGTCTTTCCGAACAGCCAGCTCGGCTCCGACACCGACATGCTGAGCCAGGTGCGCTCCGGCGGCGTCGAGTTCTTCACGCTGTCCGGCCTGATCCTGGCGACCCTGGTGCCGGCAGCCTCGATCAACGGCATCGGCTTCGCGTTCCCGGATTACCCCACAGTCTGGAAGGCCATGGACGGCGATCTCGGCGCTTACGTGCGCGGCGAGATCAACAAGGCCGGCCTCGAGGTCATGGACAAGATCTGGGACAACGGCTTCCGTCAGACCACGTCTTCGACCAAGCCGATCAACGGTCCCGACGACTTCAAGGGCTTCAAGATCCGCGTGCCGGTGTCGCCGCTGTGGACCTCGATGTTCAAGGCGTTCGACGCCTCGCCCGCCTCGATCAATTTCGCCGAGGTCTATTCGGCGCTTCAGACCAAGATCGTCGAGGGCCAGGAGAACCCGCTGGCGCTGATCTCGACGGCGAAGCTCTACGAAGTCCAGAAGTACTGCTCGATGACCAACCACATGTGGGACGGCTTCTGGTTCCTGATGAACCGCCGTGCCTGGGCGGCGCTGCCGGACGATATCAAGACCATCGTCGCCAAGAACGTCAACGCGGCCGCCGTCAAGGAGCGCGAGGACACCGAGAAGCTCAATATCAGCGTCAAGCAGGAACTGACGGCTAAGGGCCTCGTGTTCAACCAGCCCGAGGTCGGGCCGTTCCGCGACAAGCTGCGCGCCGCCGGCTTCTACAATGAGTGGAAAGGCAAGTACGGCGAGAAGGCGTGGGAGCTGCTGGAAAAGTCCGTCGGCAAGCTGTCGTAACCGCGTCAACGGAAATAGGGGCCTTGCCAGGAGTTTAGCCTACATGGCTCATGTCGACATGACGCCAGCCGTGGCGGGCGAGCCCCCTCGCCGCCGGCCTGTGCTCGGTTCCATTGAACTTGGACTGAAATGGCTGGTCGAGATCCCGGCGGCGATCCTTGTCGTCGCCGAGGTCGTGATCCTGTTTGCCGGCGTGGTCTCGCGCTACGTACTGCATGCGCCGCTGGTGTGGTCGGACGAGCTGGCCTCGATGCTGTTCCTGTGGCTGGCGATGCTGGGCTCGGCGGTCGCATTCCGCCGCAGCGAGCACATGCGCATGACGGCGATGGTCGCCAGCGCCGGCCCAAGGCTCTGGGCCTATCTGGACGTGGTCGCAACTTGCGCCGCGCTGGCGTTCCTGCTGCTGATCGTGCGCCCGGCCTATGAATACGCCTACGAAGAGAGTTTCATCACCACGCCGGCGCTGCAGATCTCCAACACTTGGCGCGCGGCGGCGCTGCCGGTCGGCATCTGCCTGATGGTGCTGTTTGCGTTGCTGCGGCTCTTGCGCGTCGGCGATCTCAAAACGTTGCTGGCGGCAGCTGCCACGGTCGTCGTGCTGTGCGCTGTGTTCTGGTTCGCTCAGCCGCTGCTCAAGCCGCTCGGCAATCTCAATCTCATTATTTTCTTCGTCGGCGTGGTCGGCTTTTGCGTGTTCGCGGGGGTGCCGATCGCGTTCGCGTTTGGGCTGGCGATCTTCGGCTATCTGGCGTTGACGACGCGGACGCCGCTGATCGTGCTGGTCGGGCGGATGGACGAGGGCATGAGCCACCTCATTCTGCTCTCGGTGCCGCTCTTCGTGTTCCTGGGGCTGCTGATCGAGATGACTGGCATGGCGCGGGCCATGGTGGCGTTCTTGTCGAGCCTGCTCGGCCATGTCCGCGGCGGACTGCACTACGTGCTCGTCGGCGCGATGTACCTCGTCTCAGGCATTTCCGGCGCCAAGGCGGCCGACATGGCGGCTGTTGCGCCCGTGCTGTTCCCGGAAATGAAGCAGCGCGGCGCCCGCCCCGGCGATCTCGTCGCCCTGCTCGCCGCCACCGGCGCCCAGACCGAAACCATTCCGCCGAGCCTCGTGCTGATCACCATCGGCTCGGTCACCGGCGTGTCGATCTCCGCACTGTTCACTGGCGGCCTGCTGCCGGGCGTGGTGCTGGCGCTGACGCTGTCGGGCCTCGTGTGGTGGCGCTATCGCGGCGAGGATCTGAGCCACGTCACGCGCGCAACATCGGGCGAGATTGCGCGGGCGTTCGTTGTGTCGATTCCTGCCCTCGCCCTGCCCTTTGTCATCCGCTACGCCGTGGTCGAAGGCATCGCGACAGCCACGGAAGTCTCGACCATCGGCATCGTCTACGCGTTGGTGATCGGGCTTCTGATCTACCGGCAATTCAACTGGCGGCGGCTTCTGCCGATGCTGATCGAGACGGCCTGCCTGTCAGGCGCGATCCTGCTGATCATTGGCACGGCAACCGGCATGGCCTGGGGCCTGACCCAGTCCGGCTTCTCACGGGCACTGGCGGCGTCCATGACCGGCCTGCCTGGCGGCGCTGCGACCTTCATCGCCGTCTCGATCCTGGCCTTCGTGGTCCTCGGCAGCGTGCTTGAAGGCATTCCGGCGATCGTGCTGTTCGGACCGCTGATGTTTCCGATCGCGCGGCTGGTCGGCGTGCACGAGGTGCACTACGCCATGATCATCATTTTGGCGATGGGTATCGGGCTATTCGCGCCGCCATTCGGCGTCGGCTATTATGCCGCCTGCGCCATCGGAAAGGTTGATCCGGCCGAGGGCATCAGGCCGATCTGGGGCTATCTGCTGGCGCTGCTGGTGGGATTGATCATCGTCGCGGTCTTCCCCTGGATCTCGATCGGATTTTTGTAGGGCGCGGCGTCAAGGAGGATGTCGATGAGCGACCGGCAGAACCAATACAATCTCGGCCTCGACAAGAACCCCGCCAATTACGTGCCGCTGTCGCCGCTGAGCTTCCTTGCGCGCAGTGCCGCGGTGTATCCCGATCACGTCAGCACGGTCTACGAAGGCCGCAGCTTCACGTGGGCCCAGACGCATGAGCGCTGCAAGCGCTTTGCCTCCTATCTTGCCGGCAAGGGCATCGGCGTCGGCGACACCGTGGCGGCAATGCTGCCGAACATTCCGGCGATGAATGAGGCGCATTTTGCCGTGCCGATGACCGGCGCCGTGCTCAACGCGCTCAACATCCGCCTCGATGCGCCCTCGATCGCATTCCAGCTCGATCACGGCGGCGCCAAGATCATCCTGGTCGACCCTGAGTTTTCCGGCGTGATCACCGACGCGCTCGCGCAGATGAGTGGGCCAAAGCCGTTCGTGATCGACGTCGACGATGCCGCCTTCAAGGGCGGCAAGCGCATCGGCGAGATCGAATACGAAACTGCTGTCGCAAAAGGCGATCCGAATTTTACGGCGATCCCGCCGAAGGACGAATGGGACGCGATCGCGCTGAGTTACACCTCGGGCACCACAGGCAATCCCAAGGGCGTCGTCACGCATCATCGCGGCGCGTATCTGAACGCCGTCAGCAACATCCTCGCCGGCAGCCTTGGCCAGCATCCGGTCTATCTCTGGACGCTGCCGATGTTCCATTGCAACGGCTGGTGCTTTCCCTGGACCCTGGCTGCGGCCGCCGGCATCAATGTCTGCCTGCGCAAGGTCGAGCCGACCAAGATCTTCGAGCTGATCAAGCAGCACGGCGTCACGCACATGTGCGGCGCGCCGATCGTCTACAACGTGCTGATCAATGCGCCTGATGCGCCAAAGGGTAACGCGGCTCGTCGCGTCGTCGGCCTGATCGCAGGTGCGGCGCCGCCAGTTGCCGTGCTTGAAGGCGCGGAGAACATCGGCATCAAGCTCACGCATGTCTATGGCCTGACCGAAGTCTACGGCCCCGCCTCCGTCTGTGCCGAACAGCCCGGCTGGGACGAACTTCCGGCCGCCGAGCGCGCGAAGATGAAGCGCCGGCAGGGCGTGCCCTACCCGCTCGAGGAAGGTGTCACCGTCATCAATCCGCAGACCATGCAGGAAGTACCGCGCGACGGTGAGACCATCGGCGAAGTCATGTTCCGCGGCAACATCGTGATGAAGGGCTACCTGAAGAACGAGAAGGCCACGAAGGAAGCGTTCGAAGGCGGCTGGTTTCACACCGGTGATCTCGGCGTGCTCGACGCGCAAGGCTACGTCACCATCAAGGATCGCTCCAAGGATATCATCATCTCCGGCGGCGAGAACATTTCCTCCGTCGAAGTCGAGGACATCCTCTACAAGCATCCGGCTGTGCTCTTCGCCGCCGTGGTCGCAAAGCCCGATCCGAAATGGGGTGAAGTGCCCTGCGCTTTCGTCGAACTGAAGGACGGCGCGAGCGCAACCGAAGCAGATATCATCGCCTTTTGCCGCGCGCATATGAGCGGCTTCAAGAGTCCGAAGGCGGTCGTGTTCGGACCGATCCCGAAGACGTCGACGGGCAAGATCCAGAAATTCCTGCTGCGCAATGAAGTTGGCTCGGCCACGGCCATCACGGCCTGACGCGCGCGCTCTGCCGTCAGACACACGTAGAAACACGGGCTGCAACATCTACGCGTCGTCCTGAAACGATTGCGCAAGCTCGGCGACATCACGACATCACAGGAAAAGATTGGAAAACGTTAGAGACGCATTTACGATTCTCTTCGGTCGGATTCGCTGATTCCATTTGATTCGCCGCGCGGGCTGCGCGGCCGGCGACCGGCGCGGTTGGGGCGCTTCATGCGGTTCGTGTCGTGAGCACAGACGTGCGTGCGCGTCTGACGCTGCTGCTATTGACGGCCGGATTGCTGCTGCCACGCGCAGCGGATGCCCAGTTCATGCGTGAATCCGGAGCCTTCGCCGCTTCCGAGAATTTTGGTTCTTCCGGTTCGAACGCACCTGGCGGCTTCGGCAATTTCGGCGGCGGAAACAATGTTGCTGGCGGAAACAATTTTGGTGGCACGGGTGGCGCGATGTTCGGCGCGCCGCCGCCTGCATCGGGCTTTGGTGCGCCACCCTACGGCAACGGCAACAACGGCGCTCCGCCGATGCAGCCGAACTATGGCTGGAACGGTGAGCCGCCGGGCCTGGCCGGCGCCGCCAGGTTCGGCATGCGGCAAGCGTTCGGCGGCGGCTCCATTGGCTCATCGCAGACCGAGACGGCGCAGGCCACATTCCTGGCGATGACGCAGTTCACGCAGACGCTGCTCGATCCCGCCATCGACGGGCGTGGTATGGGCCGCGCCGAGATCGACTCGGAGCTCTCCGCCTACACCGATCTCGGCAACGACCGCACGCATGGTGGTATCGGCCGCGAAGCTTATGCTGCCATTTACGGCAGGCCGTCGCTTGCGGCTCCGTACTGGAGCATCTGGGCCGCGGGCTTTGGTGGCTCCCTGACAGCGTCGGATGGCACGGGCTCGTCGGCCCGCAGCTTTGCCACCGCCGTCGGCGCCGATTATTCGTTCTCGCCGCAAACACGGATGGGCTTTGCGCTTGCTGGTGGCGGCACTGGCTTTGCCAATAATTTTTCCAGCGGGCGCTCCGATCTGTTTCAGGCGGGCGCCTTCGTCAGGCACTCCGTCGGCGCGGCCTATGTCGCGACGGCGATGGCGTATGGCTGGCAAGCCATCACGAGCGATCATCAAGTGACGCCAGCTGGCAGCGACCAGCTCAACTCGGCTGTCAATGCCAATGCCTATTCGGGTCGCGTCGAGAGTGGCTACCGGATCGCGACGCCCTGGCTAGGCATCACGCCCTACGCGGCTGGCCAGGTCACGATGTTCCGCCTCGCCGCGAGTGCCGGCCAGCCGTCCTACGTTGTCGATCCATCAGCTGTATCATCAAGCAGCAACAGCTTTACCGACGGCCGCAGCGAACTTGGCCTGCGGACGAGTACGTCCTTCATGCTGGCGGGCGGTCTGTTCGACCTGCGTGGGCGTGTCGCCTGGGCACATGATTTCAGCGCGACGCAGGCGGTGCCTGCTGTCTTTCAGGCGATATCAGGCCAAGGATCAAGCCAAGGCTTTGTGATCGGCACCTCGGCGCTTGCACCGAACTCAGCGCTGACCGGCGTTGCGCTTGAACTGCACGGCATAAACGGCTGGTCCGCAAGCGCAAACTTCGACAGCGAGCTGTCGAACCTGGTGCGCTCCTATACCGGCAAGGCGATTGTCCGCTACGCCTGGTGATCAACCTGAGAGACACAAACGAGAAATCCCGCCCGCACGCATGACTGCAAGCGGGATTTCTCTTCGTCGCTACATCTTCTTGTAGGCGTCGACAATAGCTTGGCCGTCCGCGCCGGCCTTCTTGAGCCAGTCGGCGGTAAGCTGCTCGCCGATCTTCTGGAAACCGGCCTTTAGCGCCGGGCTCGGCGGCTCAACGGTCATGCCCTTTGCTTTGAGCTGATCGATGTACCAATTGGCCTTGTCCTCCCAGGCCTTCCAGCCACGCGTTTCCGCTGTGGCGGCGGCCTTGAGGATCGCCTCCTGCGTCGGCTTATCGAGCGCTTCGAACGCGGCCTTGTTGACGAAGGTGTAGTCCTTCGGAATCCAGGCCTGCACGTCATAGAAATATTTCAGAGATTCCCAGGCTTTGGAGTCATAGCCGGTGCCACCAGACGACATGAACGAATTCACCACGCCCGTTGCGAGCGCTTGCGGCAGCTCCGCCGCCTGGATCGTTACCGACTGGGCGCCAACGAGATCGCCGATACGCGCGGTCCCGACGTTATAGGCGCGCCATTTGAGGCCTTTCATGTCCTCGATCGAAGCGAGCGGCTTGTTGACGTAGACGCCTTGTGGCGCCCACGGCACCGCGAACAAGAGCTTTAGGCCCTGCGCATCGAGCTTCTTTTCGATCAGTGGTTTCGACGCTTGGTATAGCTTCATCGACTGGGGGAAGCTCGTCGCCAGGAACGGCACAACGTCGATTCCGAACACTGGATCTTCGTTCTCGTGGATCGACAGCAGCAATTCGCCCATTTGCGCCTGCCCGGTCACCACGGCGCGCTTGATGTCCGGCGCCTTGAACAGCGAGGCGTTCGGATGAACGGTGATCAGAAGCTTTCCGGAGGTTGCGGTTTCAACGTCCTTGGCGAAGGCGACCAGGTTCTCCGAGTGCGGATTGTCGATCGGATACGCCGCCGGCAGGTTCCATTTGGTCTGGGCCAGGACAGGCGTGGCGGCCAATAGCGCACCAGCGATCACTCCTGAGAGCAACAAGCGAGACGTCATCGAACTCCTCCTCACGGTAAAGCGCAAAACCTCAATCGGGGAACGCGAGCTTGGGTAGATACAAGACGATCTGCGGATATTCGGTGATGATGAACACTGCAGCCAGCAGAAGCACGAAGAACGGGAACGCGGCGCGCGCAACGGTCAGAGTGTCACGGCCGCTCATGTTCTGGAGCACGAACAGGTTGAAACCGACCGGCGGCGTGATCTGTGCCATCTCGACATGGATGATCAGGTAGACGCCGAACCAGACCAGATCGAGTCCGGCCTGCTTCACCATCGGCAGCACGATCACTGCGGTCAGCACGATCATCGAGATGCCGTCGATCAGGCAGCCCAGAATGATGTACATGATGCTCAAATAGAGCGCGAGCATGCCCGGCGTAAGCTGCTGCCCCTGGACCCAGGTCGCGAGCGCCGCGGGAATGCCGGTATAGGCCATTGCAGCCGTCGTATAAGCGGCGCCCGCGAGAATGAGCATGATCATGCAGGTCAGGCGCGTCGCGCTCATGACACTCTCGACGAAGTTCTTGCGCGTGAGCGTTTTGCTCCACCACGCGAGCAACAATGCGCCGGCAACGCCCCATGCGGCGCATTCAGTCGCCGTTGCAAACCCAAGGACGAGCGAGAGGAAGACCGCGAGGATCAGCAACAGGCACGGTACCAGCTTGGCCGACTCATTCAGCTTCTGCCGGAACGGCATCGGCGGGTCGCGCGGCGGGATTTTCTTCGGATTGAGCAGCGACCAGATGATGATGTAGCCGGAATAGAGAACCATGACGAGCGCGCCTGGCAAGAAGCCGCCGAGGAACACTTGCAACACGGAGACGTTGGCCGTGACCGCATACACGACCATCGGGATCGATGGCGGGATCAGCAGACCAAGCGTGCCGGATCCTGCCAGAGAGCCCAGACTGAGGCCCTTGTCGTAGCCTCGTCTGTCAAGCTCAGGCAGCGCGATCTTGCCGATGGTGGCACATGTGGCGGCCGAGGATCCGGACACGGCCGCGAAGATGCCGCAGCCGATGACGTTCACATGCGTCAACCGCCCGGGCAGCCATTGCACCCAGGGCGACAGGCCGCGGAACATCTCCTCTGACAGCTTGGTCCGGAACAGGATCTCTCCCATCCAGATAAAGAGCGGCAACGCGGCCAGAGTCCAGGATGAGCTCGCGCTCCAGGTGGTGGTTGCGAGCACCGAGCCGAGCGGAAGGCTCGTGGTCAGCGCCATCGCCACGAAACCGACGAGCCCGAGCGACACCGCGATCCAGACGCCGCTTCCCAGCAGCAGGATCATCACGCCGAGCAGAACAAACGAAAGTTCGATCATGCCGAGATTGGCCATGGTCAACCCCCGCCGCCCTGTGAGATGCGCTCGATGAACTCGTCGGGCGTCTCGTCCGGCGATCCCTTCTCATAGCTCGGCCGACGACCGCGCAGCACGCTGATCATCTCATCGATCACCGCAATTGAGAGAATGGCAAGGCCTCCGGCAAAACCGAGCTGAGGGATCCAGAGAGGAACGGCGACAACGCCCTGCGCCACGTCGTTGAAGCGCCAGGAATCATAGGCCATCTGTGCCGCGTGGCGGGTGAAGTAGAGAATGAAGATTGTCGCGATCCCGAGTGCCACGATCTCGGCCATTTGCCGGGTCCGCCCGTGCAAACGCTCCAGCAGCAGACCGACGCGGATCATCTCGCCACGCTTGAACGTGTGAGCGAGGCCGAGAAACGCCATCGCGGCCATGCACCAGGACGCGAAATCGTCGCCGGCCGGAATGTTGATCGCGAATTGTCTGCCGACCGACATGACCATCATGATCGCGAAGATCGCAACCATGAAAACACCGGCTGCATAGCCCGCACCGAGATAGAGAAGATCGAGCGCGCGCCGGAGCCCTCCCGGCGCTTCGATGTCGTCATGCTCCGCCAATGCGGCCCCCAATCCTCACGCGCCCCAATTCGGTGCGCAGCCGGTTCTGGCTGATTATCGCCGCCATCACACGTCTGTCTTTGAGACGTTAGACCAACACGATCGGGTCTATGCAGGCAAGGAATATGCCGGTCTGCCCCGGATTTTCCTGTGGCCGGGCCTAAACCGTTTCGAGCCTTAAGCCGTCATGGGCCGGCACGACGCCCGCTGGCAGCTTCTGCCGGATCACCTCGTAATCGACATCGGCCGTCATGTTGGTGATGACCGCGCGCTTCGGCTTGAAGCGTTCGATCCAGGATAGCGCATCGTTGATGCTGAAATGACTGACATGCGGGGTATAGCGCAAGCCATCGACGATCCAGAGGTCGAGGTTTTCCAGGGCGCCCCAGCTCTCGCGCGGAATGTCGTTGAGATCAGGCGTATAGGCGGCGTTGCCGATCCGATAGCCGAGCGCGGGAATGTTGCCATGCTGGACCAGGAAGGCGGTCATCGTCACGACACCGCCCTTCCCGCTGATGATTTGGCTCCCGCCGGCCTCGATCGAATGCCGGTTGAGGATTGGCGGATAGTCGCTGCCCTCCGGCGAGATGAAGCAATAGGAGAACCGCGCCATGATGTCCTTCGCGGTTGACTGATTGAAATAGACCGGAATGCGCTTGCGCATATGGATGACGACTGAGCGTAGGTCGTCCATGCCGTGGGTTTGGTCGGCATGCTCATGCGTCAGGAACACCGCATCGATATGGTCGACGTCGGTCGAGATCAACTGCTCGCGCAGGTCAGGCGAGGTGTCGATCACAATGCGCGTGGTGCCGTGGTGTGATGTCTTCTCGACCAACAGCGAGCAGCGGCGACGGCGGTTCTTTGGGTTGTTGGGATCGCAGGCGCCCCAACCGAGCGCCGGGCGCGGCACGCCGGCAGAAGAGCCGCAGCCCAGGATCGTCAGCGTTAGCGTCATGCGGCTTCCTTAAGCTTTCACCTTGGAGAACAGGCGGAAGAAGTTTTCGCTGGTCTGGCGCGAGATCTCGTCGAGCGAGACCCCGCGCGTCTCGGCGAGCACCTTGGCGACCTCGACAACATAGGCCGGCTCGTTGCGCTTGCCACGGAACTTGCCCGGCGCAAGATAGGGCGAGTCCGTTTCAACCAGAATACGGTCAGCCGGCAGCTCAGCCGCGAGCGTGCGCAGTTCATCCGACTTCTTGAAGGTCAGGATGCCCGTGAAGCCGATATAGAGCCCGAGCGACACCGCCTTCAGCGCCAGCTCGCGCCCGCCGGTGTAACAATGCAGCACGGCACGAAACGATCCCTTCGCCGCCTCCTCTTCCAGGATACGGGCGCAGTCCTCGTCCGCTTCGCGGGTGTGGATCACCAGCGGCAGACCGGTCGCGCGAGCGGCGGCGATGTGGGCACGAAAACCCCTCGCCTGGGCCTCCGGCGAGCCGTCGTCGTAAAAATAGTCTAGCCCGGCTTCGCCGAGCGCGACCACCTTGGGATGCTGCGTCAGCGCGATCAACTCGTCCGACGATATCCCGTCTTCCTCATCCGCATTGTGCGGATGGGTACCGATCGTGCAATAAACGTCGTCGTAGCGTCCAGCGATGGCGAGAAGCTGATCGAGCTTTCGCACCCGCGTCGAGATCGTGACCATGCGACCGATCCCGGCCGCACGGGCACGCGACACGATCCCGTCGAGATCCTCCGCGAAGTCCGGAAAATCCAGATGGCAGTGACTGTCGACGAGCATTCCGGTATCGCTTTCCAAAAATCCTGAGGCTGGCCGGGACCGGCCATTCACAGGTAGGGGAAGCGTATCGGCACGTCAACGGGACCGAAAATGGCTCATTCGGCCAGTTCCGAAGCACGTCAACCCTGTGCGGAATTAAGTGTTACTGGGTGATCAGAGGTCCAAAGCCTCGCGCACCTTGTGCGCGAGCTTGTCGCTCCTGTAGGGTTTTTGCAGCAGATGTACCCCGGGATCGAGCCGGCCATGATGGGCGATCGAGTTTTCGGTATAGCCCGACGTGTACAAGACCTTGATGCCGGGTGCCATCTGGGCCATCCGCTCGGCGAGTTGCTTTCCGGTGATGCCGCCGGGCATGATGACGTCCGTGAACAAGAGATCGGGGGCACCCGAGCGCGACACCTCCTGCAGCGCGGAAGGTCCGTCGCGGGCCTCGGTCACCTGGTAACCTAAACGGCGCAATTGCAGCACCGCGAACGTCCGTACGTGAGGGTCATCCTCGACCACGAGAATCGATTCACCGCCTGTCGCAAGGGCTGCAGGAGCCCTGACCGGCTGAACCACAGTCGTCGCATCGGCTTTGGCGCGTGGCAGAAAGATCTTCACGCAGGTGCCGTGTCCGACCTCGCTGTATATCTGGATGTGACCGCCCGTCTGCTTGACGAAGCCATGCACCATGCTCAGTCCGAGTCCCGTTCCCTTGCCTATCGGCTTGGTCGTAAAGAACGGCTCGAAAATGCGATCGAGCATTTCAGGCGCTATGCCATTCCCCGTATCGGACAGAGCAATCATGACATATTGGCCCGGATCGACCTCCACGCTGTGCGCGGCATAATCATCCGACAGTTCAGTGTTGCTGGTCTCGATGGTCAACTTGCCTCCTTGCGGCATCGCATCGCGCGCATTGAGGACGATGTTAACAATGGCCGTCTCCATTTGACGGATATCGGCGGTCACGGTCCACAATGACTTCGCCAACCGAAGATCGACTTCGACACTCTCACCAATCGTGCGCCGTAGCAGCGCGTTCATGCGCCTCACGACCTCATTCAGATCAAACGTACTTGGCTCAAGCGCCTGACGACGAGCAAAGGCCAGCATCAGCTGTGTCAGACTGGCCCCACGCTCGGCAGCTGAAATAATTGGTTCGACCAGCTTGTGGTGCGGGTCGTCGCTCTTGATCTCGTCCAGCAAGATCTCCGCGTTGCCGAGAATGACCGTCAGCAGGTTATTGAAATCGTGGGCGACCCCGCCTGTCAGCTGACCAATTGCCTGCATCTTCTGTGCCTGCAACAGTTGCGATTCCATCCGCTTGCGATCCGTGATGTCCTCAGTCAAGAAGGCAACACCGCCAATATGACCAAGATTATTGAGCCATGGGCGTACCTCCCAGCGTAGCCATTGCACGTGCCCGTCCGTTCTTGTGAACGAATCTTCGTCGGCATGAAGCGTCTCGCCCGCAAGGGCACGGCGATGAATAGCGCGCCAACGCTCCGGGATTTCGGGAAAGACCTCGTAATGCGACAGCCCGCGCAAATCTCGGCCGCCGAGGCCATAGTCAGTGAGCCACCGGTCGCTGTAGACGAGGTAACGCAGGTCCGTATCAAGTATCGCAATCGCGGCAGGAGCGTACTTGATGAAATATCTCAAGCGACCTTCACTCTCTCGCAAGGCTTCTGCGGCCTTTTGCTGGAGAACCTCGAGCGCTCTGCGCGCCGTAACATCCCTCACCGCGGCGATCGCGGCGGACCTGTCGGCCATCGCGACTGGACTGAGGCTGATCTCGGCCGGAAATTCCGTCGCGTCTTTTCGGCGCCCGCATAGTAACAGCCCACCGCCCATCATTCGCGTTTTGGGGTACGCGAAATAGGCGCCCAGATGGCTAAAATGCGCGCGGCGAAATCGCTCCGGGACGAGTATCTCGACCGGTTTGCCCACGAGCTCTTCAGGCGCATAGCCAAAAATGTCCAAGACGCGGTCGCTGGCGAACTCGATCACACCGGCGTTGTTGACCATCAGGACAGCGTCGGGACTCGCCGCAAGCACGCCCCTGAATCTCGCTTCGCTCGCGCGCAAATCGGCAGCTGCCTTGGCCCGATGTCCGTCCCCCTTGCCGAGTCCCAACTGACGCAGTCGCTGTTGCAGTCCGAGCCAAAGCGAGGCGCTGAACCTTTTTGAGGCCTTGCCATCGCCCAGCATATCCGGATCTCTCAAATCTCACCTACCATGCGGCTCTAAAGGCCACTTCCAGGCAAACGACGCGACATTGAGCTGATCCGCCTGCTTTGGCTGCCTTCGAACGCGACGCTCCGTTGCCTGTCGCTCCATCACGTAGGAGAAGCGGAGACCTGCGTGTCATTTGCAATGATATGGATCAATGACGCGAATCGCGTCCTGCGCCCGACACTGATCGTGGGGGCGACTGACCTATCTCGATACCGATTTGCGATGATCAGCGGGGCTGCGCAGGTCTTGAACACTCTGCGCAGCCCGCTTGATGCTCTCGTGGTCGTACGATCCGGGTTTCAGACCGCGTCACCACTGGCTGACGCTAAGCCACCGGCTCAACGTAGCGCGGGAACGCCGGCGTCGGCGCCGGCAGCGTCGAGCCGGGCGCGATCCGCTTGCTGCCGCCAAGCGTGGCGAAGTTGCGCTCGCCTGCGGGGATGCCGAGGCTGTCCAGCAACAAGCCTGAAGCAGTCGGCATCGCCGGCTGAGCCAGGATCGCGATCTGGCGCACGACCTCGGCCGTGACGTAGAGCACCGTCTTCTGCCGCGCAGGATCCGTCTTGGCGAGCGCCCACGGCGCCTCGCCCGCGAAATAGCGGTTGGCCTCTGCCACCACCGCCCACACGGCATTGAGCCAGTGATGGATCTGCTGTGTCGCCATCGCCTCGCGGGACGCAGCGATCATGCCGTCGGCCATCGCCAGGATCGCCTTGTCGTTGTCGCTAAACTCGCTTGGTTCAGGCAGCACGCCGCCGAGTTGTTTGGCGATCATCGACAGCGAGCGCTGTGCGAGGTTGCCGAGATCGTTGGCGAGGTCGGCATTGATGCGCGCGACAATGGCTTCATGGTTGTAGTTGCCGTCCTGGCCGAACGGCACCTCGCGCAGGAAGAAATAGCGCATCTGGTCGACGCCATACTGGTCGGCGAGATTGAAGGGATCGACGACGTTGCCGACCGACTTAGACATCTTCTCGCCCCTGTTGAACAGGAAGCCGTGGGCATAGACCCGCTTCTGCACGGGAATGCCTGCCGACATCAGGAATGCGGGCCAGTACACCGCGTGGAAGCGGATGATGTCCTTGCCGATGACGTGCACGTCCGCCGGCCAGTAGCGCCAGTTCTTGTCGCTCTCGTCGGGAAAGCCGACACCGGTGATGTAATTGGTCAGCGCGTCGACCCAGACATACATCACGTGCTCTTCATCGCCGGGCACCTTGACGCCCCAGTCGAAGGTGGTGCGCGAGATCGAGAGATCGCGCAGGCCGCCCTTAACGAAGCTCACCACCTCGTTCTTGCGGGAGTCCGGTCCGATGAAGCTCGGATTGTCCGTGTAGAGCTTGAGCAGCTTGTCCTGATAGGCCGACAAGCGGAAGAAATAGCTCTTCTCCTCGACCCAATCGACCGGCGTGCCCTGCGGTCCGAGCCGCACGCCGTCATCGTTCAGGCGCGTCTCGTCCTCGGCGTAATAGGCCTCGTCACGGACCGAGTACCAGCCGGCATAGGTGTCGGCGTAGATATCGCCGTTGGCTTCCATCCGACGCCAGATCTCCTGGGTCGAGCGGTGGTGCTGCTCTTCGGTGGTACGGATGAAACGATCGAACGACACGTTCAGCCGCTCGTCCATCTCTTTGAAGCGTGCGGCATTGCGGGTCGCGAGCGCGGCCGGTGTCAGGCCCTCGTTCTGTGCTGTCTGGACCATCTTCAGACCGTGCTCGTCGGTGCCGGTCAGGAAGAACACGTCCTTGCCG
>JAEWHT010000067.1 GCA_023387695.1 Pseudomonadota bacterium
GGATAAAGCGCCTCGGAGACGAACAGCACCCGCGCGCGGCAGTCGGCGAGGATGTAGGCGTACTGGTCGGCGGTCAGTAGCGTGTTCAACGGCACCGGCACGATGCCGGCGCGGATCGCGCCCAGGAACACGACCGGGAAATCGACCGTATCCAGCATGATCATCGCCACGCGCTCTTCGCGGCGGACGCCGAACCGGCGCAGCATGTTCGCGGCGCGGCGGGTCTCGCGCTGCAGCTCGCTATAGGTGAGCCGCGAGACGGTGTCTTCGAAGGCGAGCTTATTGCCCCGGCCCGCCTCGACATTTCGGTCGAGCAGCCAGGTCACCGCGTTGTAGGATCCCTCGCTCACGGTCGTCTCCCCAGAATTTAGAATTATAATTCATAGAAAGACACTGCAGCAGCTTGCTGTCAATGCCAGCAGGCACTATGTTTCATTAAAACGCGCCGCAGGACACCTGTAAAGAAGGCTCATGACCGACAGTCCCGACGCCGAATCCCGCTTTCTCGAACAGCTCGGACAGCGCGTGCGCACCATGCGCGCACTGCGCGGCATGTCGCGCAAAGTGCTCGCCAAGGTATCAGGAATTTCGGAGCGCTACATCGCGCAGCTCGAGAGCGGCAAGGGCAACGTCTCCATCGTGCTGTTGCGCCGCGTCTCCGACGCGATGGGCGCGCATCTCGAGGATTTGCTGCCCTCGGTCGATCCGACACCGGACTGGCAGATGTTTCGCGATCTCCTGCGCAAGGCAACGCCGGCGCAGATCGCGCAGGCCAAGGATCTGCTCGCCGGCGGCAGCGCAAATGCGCCACGACGCGCGCCGTTCTGCGGCATCGCGCTGATCGGCCTGCGCGGCGCCGGCAAGTCGACGCTTGGACGAATGCTGGCGAAGAAGATCGGCTGGAGCTTTGTCGAGCTCAACAAAGAGGTCGAGCAGCAGAACGGCCTCTCGGTCGCCGAGATCATCGCGCTCTACGGCCAGGAAGGCTTTCGCCGCATGGAGCAGGCCGCACTTCAGCAGCTGCTCGCACGCAACGAGCTGATGGTGCTGGCAACCGGCGGCGGCATCGTCTCGGAGCCTTTGACCTTCGACCAGATCCTGTCGTCGTTCTACACGATCTGGCTGAAGGCCGAGCCCGAGGAGCACATGGCCCGCGTTCGCGGCCAGGGCGATTTGCGCCCGATGGCGGATGATCGATCGGCAATGGCCGAGTTGCGCAACATCCTGCTCAGCCGCGAGCCGCTCTATGCGCGCGCGACGGCGGTGGTGGATACGGCGGGGTTGTCGGTCGATGCAGCCGCGGCGCGATTGATCGATGCGGTGCGGCCGGTGCTGCAAAACGAAGCGCGGAGCTTTGGGTTGCGAAGCGTGGCGCTGTAATGACCTCCACCGACGTCACCACCTCCATGTTCGAGCGGATCGGCGGCAGCGCCACGATCGATGCCCTCGTCGACCGCTTCTACGACCGCATGGACACGCTGCCGGAGGCGGAGGTCATTCGCGCGATGCATGCGGATGACCTCGGCCTGATCCGGGACGTGCTGAAGCGTTATCTCACGGAATGGACCGGCGGCCCAAAGCTCTATACGCCCGAGAAAGGCCATCCGCGGCTGCGGCAACGGCATATCGGCTTTGCGATCGGTGATGCCGAGCGCGATGCGTGGTTGCTGTGCATGCGCGGCGCGATGGAAGAGACGATCACCGACGCGGCTGCGCGGCAGGATCTTGATCGCGCGATCTCCGGCCTTGCCGACTGGATGCGCAATCGCAGCTAGTCGAGGCCCAACGCGCTGATATCAGGCGCGAGCGTCACGCCAGGAATCGGCAGCACCCGGCCGGTTTTGACCGCGTAGCCGCCGAGCACGATGTTCGGACGGTGAGGTGCGGGTAGCGCCTGCACGCGTTCGACGAGCGCCGCGACGGCGTCACACTGCTCGGGCAATGCGATCGACACCAGCAGTGTCTTGGGTTCGCCCGCGAGCGACGGCTCGGACAGGACATCGAGGACGGTGCGCTCGTCGACGTGACGCGTTCGCCATCCCTGGTTTTGCAGCCAGAGGCCGAGAATGCGAACGCCGAGAACGTGAGAATTGCCCGGCGCGTTCATCAGGAAATAGCGGCCTTCACCGGCGAACCGCGCCGGCTGCGACCAGGCCTGCTTCATCCTGGCTTCGACAAGGTCAATGACCCGCTCGGAGAAGGCGGTGAATTCGTGCTCGCCCTCGACGGTAAGCGTGCCGTGCTCCCAGGCGTTACCGATCTCGTAAAGCATCGGCGCAATCATGCCGACGAGAATGTCGACCGGCCGGCAATGGGCCGCGATGGCATCGTCGACCAGCGGCCCCGCCGCATCGAAATCGTTGTGGCGGCCGGCCGCAAACAACGACTGGAAGAGCTCCCGCAACACCACCGCATGGGCATATTCATCGCCACTGAGCAGGTCCGGCTGCGCGCCTGAGCATTTCCGGCACAGCCCATGCGTGATCCCGAGATCCGCATGTGGCGGCATCTCACCCATGAACTGCTGACAATGGGCGCACCATTTCAGCACGCTGCGTCTCCCCCTCCCCGGTTCCAAGAGCCTACCGCAGCGTAGCCGCATGCAAAAGCAATAGCGGCTCGACGCAAGCGGTGACGAGGTCGTGCAGCGAGCATGGGCGGTCCGCAACGAACGGAATTGAGCCAGATCAAGGCCGGCTGCTAAGCTCCTCCCATGACAGACATCCTCCCCGACACCATCCGCCGGCTCTACACCGATCCCGGCGAGTACATCGACAACGATCATCCCGCCGTACAGCAATTCGCGAAAGGTGCAGTGCGCGCCGACGCGAGCGCCCGCGAAAAGGCGAGCGCGCTCTACAAAGCCGTGCGCGACGGCATCCGCTATAATCCTTACGTCAGCATGCGCGCTGCCGAGACGTTTCGTGCTTCGAGCGTGCTTGCCGCAAGGCAAGGCTATTGCGTCGGCAAGGCCTCGCTCTATGCCGCCGTCTGCCGCGTCCACGGCATACCCGCCCGCGTCGGCTTCGCCGACGTGAAGAACCATCTCACCACCGAGAAGCTGCGCGCCAGCATGGGTACGGACATCTTCAGCTGGCACGGCTTTACGGAAGTGCATGTCGACGGCGCCTGGCGCAAGGCGACCCCGACTTTTAACGATACGCTCTGCGCGAAGGTCGGCGTGGCCCCGCTCGATTTCGACGGCCACAGCGACGCGCTGCTGCATCCCTTCGACGGCGAGGGCCGCGCCTACATGCAATATGTCAACGACCGCGGCACCTATCATGACGTGCCGGCCAAATTCCTGATGCGCGAAATGGCACGTGACTACGCCAACATGCAAGGCGAAGATCTGAGTGGCCGAGACATGGAGCGCGAGGCAGCGGAGCGATGAAGGTGTGCCAGTCGCGTGTCGCCCGGATGCTTCGTTGGCAAAAAGCGCGAAAACAACCCCTTGCACGGTAGCCGGGGCAAGGATTGGGTGACTGCGGATTTTACGAAATAACGCTTGCGCCGTCGGGCAAAACAGGCGTAGATTGGCATCATCGCAAGGTGTGAGCGCGGTACGCCTTCGGCTAACTCACCCTACGAAGCAATGCTTACAACAATCGCGATCGCACCGACTCCGCCCCCTCCCGCAGCAGCGGCAGGAAGCGGTCGATCAGTTCCTGCGACGGCACACGGTCGACATGGGCGCCCATGTTGATGGCGGCGACGATCACGTCGTCGTAGCGGCGCACGGGGACCGAGATCGATCGGAAATGCGGCTCGGCTTCGCGGTCGACCAGCGAATAGCCTTGCATCCGGTCGGAGGCGATGGAGGCGAGAAGCGCCTTGGGATCGGTCACCGTCTGCGGCGTCAACGTCTCGCGGTTCATCTTCTTCAGGCGCGCGAGCAAATCGGCATCGTCGAGCTGACCGAGCATGGCGCGACCGACCGAGGTGCAGAACGCCGGCAGCCGATAGCCGATCTCCAATCCGCCGGAGAACATCCGCGCCGGGCTGCTGCGGGCGATGAACACGACGTCGTCGCCGTCGAGCACCGCAAGCGAAGAGATTTCATTGGCGGCGGTCGCGACGCGATCAAGGACCGGCTGCAGGACGGTAACGAGCTGGTTGGAGCGCAGAAAGGACGCGGCCAGCGTCAGCACATGCGGCGTCAGCGTGAACAGCTTGCCGTCACCGCTGACGAAGCCGCCGCGCTGGAGCGTGAACAGCATCCGCCGCGCGGTCGCACGCGGTAGCTCGGCGGCACGGGCGAGATCGCTCAGCGTCATCGGGCCTGAATTGGTGCCGAAGCATTGCAGGAGGCGCAAGCCGCGATCGAGGGCTTCGACGAAATCCGTCGCGCGCTCGTCGGTCTCGCTTCGTTTCAGTTTGGGCATGGCCCGGGAATGTCCTGCAAAATAGTGCTTGCTGCGGTTCTTAGGCATGGCATAATTCGCCCATTCGTTCAATAGGCGAACAAACCGCCCTCCAGGAAAAAGGACGCGACCGCCATGATGAGCCAGGAGCAGAACGACCTGATCACCCGCACCGGGCCTAAAGACCCCTGCGGAAAGCTGATGCGGAGCTACTGGCAACCGGCGGCTTTGGTCGATGAGCTCGAAGGCGAGCGACCGATCCGTCCCGTGCGCCTGCTCGGCGAGAACCTGGTGCTGTTCCGCGACGAGACCGGCCGCTACGGCCTGGTCGATCGTCACTGCGCCCATCGCGGCGCCGACCTTGCCTTCGGACGGCTTGAGCATGGCGGCCTGCGCTGCGCCTTCCACGGCTGGCTGTTCGACGCCACCGGCCAGTGCATCGAGACTCCGGCCGAGCCGAAGGATTCAAAGCTCTGCCAGAACATTCGCCAGCGCTCCTATCCCGTGGTGGAGAAGAGCGGCATCCTCTGGGCTTATCTCGGCGAAGGTGAGCCGCCGGCATTTCCGGAGCTCGATTGCTTCGTCGCGCCCGGCACGCACACGTTCGCGTTCAAGGGCCACATGGCCTGCAACTGGCTGCAGGCGCTGGAGGTCGGCATCGATCCCGCGCACGCCTCCTACCTGCATCGCTTCTTCGAGGACGAGGATACTTCCACGGCCTATGGCAAGCAGTTCCGCGGCGCCTCCGCGGGCAGCGACTTGCCGATGACGAAGATCCTGCGCGAATACGACCGCCCGATCATCAATGTCGAGCACACCGAATACGGCCTGCGATTGATCGCGCTACGCGAGATCGACGAGGAGCGAACGCATGTGCGCGTCACCAACCAGCTCTTCCCGCACGGCTTCGTCATTCCCATGAGCACGGAGATGACGATCACGCAGTGGCACGTCCCGGTCGACGACGAGAATTGCTACTGGTACGCGATCTTCACCAGCTATTCGAACCCGGTCGACAAGAAGAAGATGCGCGACCAGCGGCTCGCGCTCTACGAACTGCCGGACTACAAATCGCGCAAGAACCGCAGCAACGATTACGGTTTCGATCCGCACGAACAGCAGACCGCGACCTACACCGGCATGGGCAACGACATCAACGTCCACGACCAGTGGGCGGTAGAGTCGATGGGCGCGATCCAGGACCGCACCAAGGAGCATCTCGGTTCGAGCGACAAGGCGATCGTGCAATATCGCCGCCTGCTGCGACAGGAGATCGAGAAAGTCGGCGCCGGCGAGAAGCCGATGCTGCATCTGGATGAGGCCACTGCGCGCAGCATTCAGGGTCCGGCGACCATGGACGGCATCGGACCGACCCGCGGCTGGGAGACCTACTGGATGGAAGTCGACGTCAAGCGCCGTCGCAGCGCGCCGTGGACGGCACCGGTGCCGAAGGACATTGCCGACAACGTGCACCGGTTGACGGCGGCGGAGTAGAGTAAAACTATCTCCACCGTCATTGCGAACGAAGCGAAGCAATCCAGAAATGTATCTGCGGAAAGACTCTGGATTGCTTCGTCGCAAGAGCTCCTCGCAATGACGGAGAATGTGGCGGACATCTTGCATCCAACCAGCACTGTGACTGAGGAGCAACCAAAGTGACTTTCGTCGCGCGTCATGCGCTGTGGTCGAATGAGCAGAAGGACGCGGCAGCGCGCATGCGCCGCGTCGTCGAGGAGAAGAACCTCGAGGTCATCCGCCTCGCCTTCCCGGACCAGCACGGCATTTTACGCGGCAAGACGATCATTGCCTCCGAGGCAATCGCCTCGCTGGAGAGCGGCTGCTCCATCACCACGACGATGCTTGCCAAGGACACCTCGCACCGCACGGTGTTTCCGGTGTTCACGTCCGGCGGCGGCTTCGGCATGAAGGAGATGGAGGGCGCGGCCGACGTGCTGATGGTCGCCGATCCCACCACGTTTCGCGTGCTGCCATGGGCGCCTGCGACCGGCTGGGTGCTCTGTGACCTCTACTTCAACGACGGCCGCCCGGTACCGTTCGCGACACGCGGGCTTTACCGCAAGGCGCTCGATGAGCTCGGCCGTCGCGGCCACGATTTCGTCGCGGGGCTCGAGGTCGAACTCCATATCTTCAAGCTCGATGACCCGCATATGCGCCCGGACGATTCGGGCCAGCCCGGCACGCCGCCGTCCGTCAGCCTGCTCTCTCACGGCTATCAATACCTCACCGAGCAGCGCTTCGATCAGATGGAGCCGGTGCTGGAGATTTTGCGGCGAGACATCGTTGCACTCGGCTTGCCTCTGCGCTCCGTCGAAGTGGAATTCGGGCCGAGCCAATGCGAATTCACCTTCGCGCCGAAGAAGGGCCTGGAGCCCGCCGATAACATGGTGCTGTTTCGCTCTGCCGTGAAACAGATCGCGCGCCGCCACGGCTATCACGCCACCTTCATGTGCCGGCCGAAACTGCCGAACCTGTTCGCAAGCGGCTGGCATTTGCATCAGTCGATCGTCTCGCGCGCATCCGGCGAGAACCTGTTCATGGCCAAGGAGGCCGGACAGCCGCTCAGCGAGTTCGGCCGCTTCTATCTCGCAGGTCTACTCGACCACGCGCGTGCGGCTACGGTGTTCACCACACCGACCATCAACGGCTACAAGCGCTACCGCTCCTATTCTCTGGCGCCGGACCGTGCGATCTGGGGCCGCGACAATCGCGGCGTGATGATCCGCGTGCTTGGTGGTGCAGGCGATGCCGCCACGCGGCTGGAAAACCGCGTCGGCGAGCCAGCCGCCAATCCCTATCTCTACATGGCCGCGCAAGTTCTCTCGGGCCTCGACGGCGTCGACCGCAAGCTCGATCCCGGTCCTTCTGCAGACACGCCCTATGAGACCGAGGCGCCGTTCCTGCCGAAGAGCCTGCGCGACGCCGTCTCGGCGGTGAAAGAAGATCCGTTCTTCGCCGAAAAATTCGGCGCGGAGTTCATCGGCTACTACACCCACATCAAGAACGCCGAGATCGACCGCTTCCTCGCGGAGGTGACCGATTGGGAACATCGCGAATATTTCGAGATGTTTTGACGGTGATCCACCTCACGGTCCTGTGAGGCGACTTCGTCGATGCGCTTCCGACGACATCTCCTGGGCCCAGGACGAAGCCATTTTCCCTCGGCCGCGAAAACGGCCGGAAAGACAGGAGGGCTATCGTCAGCTCCCATGATCAACAATGGAGTTCGATCATGTTGGGTCAATTGTTCAGTCTGATCTATCGCCTGTCCTGCCGGACCACCCTGCTCGAGATCGGTATGCACCGCCTCGCCCGCTAAGTGCGCGCAAATCAGGTCAAACGAATTGACCAAATAAAGGGGGTTCCCATGCGCAAGCTGATCCTGATCGCGATGCTGTCGCTGCTGGCGACCCAGGCCTATGCCGGTTCGCGGAGCCTCAGTCTGGCAGGCACCAATGCGAGCCAGACGACCCAGCAACCGGCGCCTCCGGCCGCGCCGCAGGCAATGCAGGCTCCGACGGCAACGCCTCCGGCGAGCGTCCAGACGGCGACCACCACGCCCAATTCAACTCCGCCGGCCGCGCCAGCGCAAACCGCCCCGGTCGCGCCGCCTGCGCAAACCGCGACAGTGCCGGCCGCAGCGCCTGTTCAGACAACCGCCGAAACGCGGAAGCCGAGCCACCGCGAGCCATCCACCGAGGCACGCTTCATTCGCGAACTGCATCGGCACGGGATTTATTGGTAGGAGCCCACAGCTCTCTCCCCGTCATTGCGAGTGCAGCGAAGCAATCCAGACTTTCTCCGTGGAAACAGTCTGGATTGCTTCGTCGCATCAGCGCAAAATTGCTTCGCAATTTTGTCGCGAGCATCCTCGCAATGACGGGGAGAGAGCGGGGCTCAAATCCCCAAATATTTGTGCTGCAGATCCGGCTCGGCCATCAGCTGATCCGACGTGCCGCTCCACACGGTCTTGCCGCGCTCGATGATGAAGTGGCGGTCGCAGATGCGAGCGAGGTGGTCGACGTTCTTGTCGACGACAAGGATCGACTGTCCGCGGCTCTTCAGGAGCGACAGGCAGTGCCAGATCTCCTCACGGATCAGCGGCGCAAGACCCTCGGTCGCCTCGTCCAGGATCAGGAGCTTTGGATTGGTCATCAGCGCGCGGCCGATGGCGAGCATCTGCTGCTCACCGCCGGAGAGCTGGTTGCCCATGTTGGCGGCACGTTCGGCTAGGCGTGGAAACAGTCCGTAGATTGTAGCGAGCGTCCAGGGCTTGGCGCTCCCAAAGCGATCAGCGGCGGCCGCGACCAGATTTTCACGCACGGTGAGGTTCGGGAAGATCTGGCGTCCTTCGGGCACGAGCCCGATGCCGAGCTTGGCGATCCGGTACGACGGCAACTGCCGGACCTCAGCACCCGCGAAGCGAATGCTGCCGGCACGCGCCGGCGTCAGGCCCATGATCGAGCGGATCGTCGTGGTCTTGCCCATGCCGTTGCGGCCCATCAGCGAGACCATCTCGCCGGGCTTGATCGACAAGGACAGCCCAAACAGCACCTGCGAAAGGCCGTAGCAGGTCTCGATGCCTTCGACGTCGAGTAGAGTGTCAGCCATGGTGCGTCACCACATGCTGATCGCCGAGATAGGCGCGCTTGACGTCTTCGTTGGCGCGGATCTCGGCCGGATCGCCGGAGGCGATGACGCGGCCATAGACCAGCACCGAGATGCGGTCGGCGAGCGCGAACACCGCCGGCATGTCGTGCTCGACCAGCACGATCGAGACCTCTTTCCGCAGCTCCTGGAGCAGCTTCACCATGCCCTGGGACTCGGTGACGCCGAGCCCGGCCATGGGCTCGTCGAGCAGCAGCAATTTCGGCTTGCTGGCGAGCGCGACCGCAAGCTCGATCTGGCGCCGCTCACCATGGCTAAGCCTCGACACCAGGACGTCGGCGCGATGGCCGAGGCCAACGCGATCGAGTGCGGCATGTGCAGCATCGCGCAGACCCTTTTCCTTGCGCGCGTTGGCGAAGAAGCGGAACGAGTGGCCTGCATGCGCCTGCGCCGCGAGCGCGACGTTGTCGGCTGCGGTGAAGTCGAGCAACAGCGAGGTGATCTGGAACGAGCGTGCGAGGCCGAGCGCGCAGCGGCGATAGGCCGGCAGGTAGGTGATGTCGCGACCACCCAGCGAGACGCTGCCCGCATGCGGCTCGAGATGCCCGGTGAGCTGGCTGATCAGCGTGGTCTTGCCGGCGCCGTTCGGGCCGATGATCGCGTGCAGCTCGCCGCTCGCAACGTCGAGCGAGACGTTATCCGTGGCGGTGATGCCGCCAAAGCGGCGCACCAGCTTTTCGACGCGGAGCAGCGGTTCAGCCACGATTGAGCCTCCCCAGCAAACCCATGATGCCGCCACGGCCAAACAGCACGATCAACAACAGCAGCGGGCCCATAATCAACGCCCAATACTCAGTGATCTGCGACAGGAACTCTTCCAGCAGCAGATAGACCACTGCGCCGATGACCGGACCGAACAGCGTGCCCATGCCGCCGAGGATCACCATCACCATGAGATCGCCGGAGCGGGTCCAGTACATCACGGCCGGGCTGACGAAGTCGGTGTTGTTGGCGAGCAGCGCGCCGGCGAGGCCGCACATCGTGCCCGAGATGACGAAACAGACGAGCTGATAGCGCTTGGCCGGAAAGCCGATCGCCTGCATGCGCTGCTCGTTGGAACGCAAGCCCTGTACGACGAGGCCAAAGCGCGAATTGACGATGCGCCAGATCAGGAAGATCACGCCGAACAGACAAGCCAGGCAAAGATAATAGAACTGCGTGCGGTTCGACAGGTTAATCAGGCCGGAGAAGTCGCTGCGCTTATAGACGGTGAGGCCGTCATCGCCGCCGTAACGCGCGAGGCCCGAAGCGACGTAATAGGCCATCTGCGCAAACGCGAGCGTGATCATGATGAAATAGACGCCGCGGGTGCGCAGCGAGAGCGCGCCGATCACGAGCGCGTAGATCGCGGACGCCGCAAGCGCGACCGGAAACTGGATGAAACCGGAGCCCACGCCTTCCTGCGCCAGCATGCCGACGGCGTAGCCGCCGATGCCGAGATAAGCGGCGTGGCCGAAGCTCATCATGCCGCCGAAGCCCATGATGAGGTTGAGGCTTGCCGCCGCCAGTGCCAGGATGACGATGCGGGTGAACAGCGTCAGGATGAAGATATTGCCGGAGAGATACGAATAGAGCGGCAGCAGCACGAGGACCGCCAGCATCAGGGCCGTAACGGCCTTGCTCACAGAGAAAGTCTTCATCGACGCAAGCTCTTCATCGACGGTTGGCCGGGAACAGCCCCTCCGGCCGCACCACCAGCACGATCGCCATCAGCAGATAGATCAGCATGGACGACAGCGCCGGCGCGGCGGTGGAGGCCGCGGCGCCGCTCAGCACCTGCCGCAGCAGATTGGGCAGGAAGGCGCGGCCAAGCGTGTCGATCATGCCGACGAAGATCGCGGCCAGGAATGCGCCGCGGATCGAGCCGATGCCGCCGATCACGATGATGACGAAGGCGAGGATCAGGATGTTCTCACCCATGCCGATCTGCACGGTGAGGATCGGCGCCTGCATCAACCCGGCGAGGCCGGCGAGCGCGGCGCCAAGGCCGAACACCAGCGTGTAGAGCAGCTTGATGTTGATGCCGAGCGCACCGATCATTTCGCGATTGGAAGCACCAGCGCGGATCAGCATGCCGATGCGGGTGCGCATCACGCCGAGATAGAGCAGCAGCGCGACCAGCAGTGCGACGACGATGATGGCGAGGCGATAAGCTGGATAGTGGATGCCGGGCAGGATCGGCACCGGCACCGAGAGCCAGGCCGGCAGCGGCAGCGCGAGGCCGGCCGGGCCCCAGATCAACCGCACAGCTTCGTTGAAAAACAGGATCAGGCCAAAGGTCGCGAGCACGTGGTCGAGATGGTCGCGCCCGTAGAGATGCCGCAGCGCACTCATTTCCAGCACGATACCGAGCACCAGAGTGGCACCTAACGCCAGCAGCGCGCCGAGCAGGAAGCTGCCGGTCCACGCCGCGAAGGTCGCGGCGAAATAGGCGCCCATCATGTAGAGCGAGCCATGCGCGAGGTTGACGAGATCCATGATCCCGAACACCAGCGTCAGGCCAGCAGCGAGCAGGAACAGCAGCAGACCGAACTGCAATCCGTTCAAGAACTGTTCGACGACGAGCAACATCAAAACTCTTTCAGGCGCACGCAGACACGCGCCGATGTTCGAACACAGTCGCCATCAGTGAAAGAGCTCCCCCTGCCTCATCAAGGCGGAAAAATGGGTAATGGCAGTATCGTTCCGAGGCAAGAGTGATTCCGCGCCCAACATGCACTTTGTTGCATGCCGATGCATGCGATCACCATCGGCCTTGCAAGAAGGTTGCCGCGCGGGATGGGACAGCCTGCCGCACCCAAACGAAAACCTCCCCCCGTTGCCGGGGAGAGGGTGCGAGTGAAGTCCGAACGAGACTGATGCCTAGTGCGACGTGATCTGACGGGGGAGGTCGTCTTGGACGTTGAGCTCGCTGTTGGCCGTCGAGGCCTCCAGTGCCGCCATCCGGAACAGATAGGCCAGTGTCGCCAACCCGGAGTCCTCCGCCATCTGCGCCAGCTCGAGGGCCATGTCGGACATGTAGCCGAGATTCTCGTCCTGGGTTTGCGCCATGATTTGGCTCTCTCGCATCATGTTCGACATCTCAGGCGCTCTTTCGTTGCGCGGCGGTGCGGCCGCAGAGGTTGGCATGGGTGATACAGTCGAGACGGGGTCCGTCCTGATGGACGACCGAGGCCATGCGGATTCGATCGTGCAGGGCGTTGACCGTCTCCTGGCGAATGTCGATGGTCGCCGCCATGGTCCAGGCCTCCTCGACCAGCGCGGGAAGACCAAGCGGGGTCACGACGAAGCCGGCCTCGTGGAAGCGTGGTAGCCACCAGGTCTCCATGATGGCGCTGACCTGCGCGATCCCCTGATTGAGACAAAATTCCTGGACCGCTGCCATCAGTTGCAGGTTGAGCGTGCCGTCGCGCCGGTCGCGCACGACGAAATAACGTGACCACTCCCAGACCAGCGGATCCGCAGGACAACCCCGCACGGCCGCCAGATGCGGAAACACCTCGCTCATCATCGAGGGCTTGGTGGTCGGATAAAGCCGATGACCGCCAACGACGCGGCGTCCCTCCAGCGCGAGCAGATAGACCGTATCCTCGTTGTCATAGGAATCGATCTCGCGACGATCCGGCTTGCGGAGCGCCTCCCAGTGCCGCTCCTCAACGAATATGTCGTGGCGCAACCGGAAATGCTGCTCGAGCACGTCTTCGTAGAGGTGTCGATTTAGCGCGGAAATTGCGTGAATCATGAAAACCCCCATTCAGTCTCAATGGAGGTAGCCTCCGCGAAAAGGTGCGGAGTCGATATTGGGAAATTTCCCAGTACGTCGCTTAGGGATTGATTATTTTGTGCCGAATCGCGAGCGCGACCGCATGCGTGCGGTTGACGGCGCCGAGCTTGCGCGCAGCGGTTGCAAGATGCTCTTCTGCTGTCCGCTGCGTGATATGCAGGATTTCGCCGATCTCCCAGGCCGACTTGCCCTGTGACGCCCACGCAATCACTTCGCGCTCGCGCGGCGTGAGGCGCGTCGATTGAGACGGCGCCGGATCGAGCAGGCGGCGGATGTGGTCGAAGCCGTACATCGCCATCAGATGCAGAGCCGGCTTGCTGCGGGGATTGAGATCGAGATGGACGCCGCCGAGCGACACGGCGGCCTCGTAGCCGGTGAGCCCGTGGATCGGCACGATGAAGCCGCGCGACATCCGGAAATCGGTGGCGCGATTCATCACCTCAGCGGCGTTCGGCTCAAGCTCGGCATCATAGGGCGCTTCCGACCACTCGAACGGATTGACCGATTGCCGACACAGCCGCACCACCGGATCGACGCGATCGTAGTTGTTCTGTGTGTAGAGGCTGAACCATCCTGCCGGCCAGCGCTTGGCCAGCACCATCTGCGCGAATCGCTGATCGGGATTCGGCAAACCGGTCACGATGATAGTTTCGAAGCCGAAGCGTCCAAACGCCGATTCCAGCGCGTTCATCGCGTCCGGGACCTTGTCATAGGCTCCGAGACCTTCAATGAAGTCCAGCGCCTCCCGGCCATAATCCACGGCGGACATCGGTGCGTTCCCTGACCCTCGCGATTCCGTATAGCACGGCTTGGGCGCCAGCCTCAATTCACCACGCCCGTAATTCCCCGGTGTGGTGTTGCCACCGAAGATTTAATCTACTTGTGGAGGAAGTGACCTGCCGTTACACCTGATGCGTCTAGAGCGGGAAAGCCACGATGGAAGACGAGAACATCGCCCTCAACAGCGTGCTCGGCCTGGAATTGAACCGCGTGTTTTTCGCGGTCCGCGATACGGCAAACAAGCAGAAGATCATCGAATTCGCGCGTGACGTGTTGCAGAGCGAGCGCGACGAGCGCCCCGGCAGCGTGTCGCCTGACAGGCCGACGCGCTAGGACGATGGTCGTGATAGACGGCGCCGACGCAGCCATTCGCGCGACGACGTCCTTCGACATGAGCGCTTGAGTCTCGTCGAAACATCCTCATCGTGAATCTGCTCGTCCCTCTCCATTCCCATCAAAGCCGACACTTGAAAGGGCATACTTGCCGCTAGCTGACATGGCGGCTCTCGTGAGATGATCGCCGCGACGATCTCTCTCGGATGCCAACACCATGATGACGCTGCGCCAAGTTGAAGTGATCCGTGCCGTGATGGTGACGGGCACCATTGGCGGTGCAGCAAAGCTGTTGAACGTGTCGGCGCCGGGAATCAGCCGGCTGGTCAAATACACCGAACGCTCGCTCGGCATCCGCTTCTTCCAGCGCCAGAACGGGCGCTATTTCCCAACGCCGGAAGCCGAGAACATTTTCGAGCAGATCAACGGCGTCTACAAAAAGGTCGACGACCTCTCCGAGATCATATCCAAGATCGGCCGCGGCGGCTTGTCGGAGCTGCGTATCGGCTCGGTGCCGAGCATCTCGCAAGTGATGGTGCCGCGCGCAATCGAGCGCGTCCGCCGCCGCTATCCTGATTTGGGCATCGACATCAACATCCTCAAGCTCGAGGAAGCCATCGACTATCTGATGCTCGGGCGCGGCGAGTGCGTGGCCATGAGCTACCGGCTGGAGCATTCCGGACTCGATTTCATGCCGCTCGCCTCAGGCGAGCTTTATTGCATCGTGCCGCCGGGCCACGAGCTCGCCGGCCGCAAGCAGGTCTCGGCCGCCGAGATCACGCGCTATCCGCTGATCGGCATCGATCCAAACGACCCCTACGGCCGTATCATGGCCGAGATCTTTGCGCGCCACCGGCTCGACTACAACATCACCATCCGCGCGCGCTTCGGCACCACGGTGTGCGCGCTGGTGAAGGCCGGGCTCGGCATCGCCATCATCGACCAGTTCACGGTGGCCCATGGCGGCTATCCCGGCATCGAGCTCATCAAGATCACCGAGCCGACCCGGTTCGACACCTACATTGCGGTGAAACGCGGCGCGCCGCTATCGCTTCATGTCGAGCATTTCATCGAGTCCCTGCGGACCGAGATGCGCGCGGTCGGCGTCAGCAAGGCTGCTTCGGGGCGCGGGCGGAAGAAATAACATTATGTTAGGTTTGCCGGATAAAAGGGTAATTGTGTTAGGCAAAGGAATGACTATCGTCGCTCTTGCAAGCCCCCTTGGAATTGCGTGGATTTCCCCGCTAATGGCCGGACATCAACGCGCCCCGAAGACGATCAAGAGACGATAGTGGATCATGGCTAGCCCCGGACCTGCCGCCCCCAAGAAACTCCTGACCGGCCTGATCGGCGCGCCGATCGCCCATTCCGCCTCCCCCGCCATGCATGAGCGCGCCGCCGAGGCGCTCGGCCTGCGCGGCCATTACCAGCTGATCGAGGTCGCCGGCGCAGACGCGGCCGGGCTCAGCATGATGCTCGAGGGCGTGCGGCGGCTCGGCTTTGCCGGCGTCAACGTCACGTTCCCTTACAAGGAGGCCGTGGTGCCGCTGCTCGACGAGCTGGCGCCGACGGCCGCCACCATGGCTGCGGTCAACACCGTCGTCGTGAGGGATGGCCGGCTGATCGGCCACAACACCGACACCACCGGCTTTGCGCGGGCCGTCAGGCCGTTGCTTGCGCCATCCGGGAATTCGGTGGCCGTGATCGGCACCGGCGGCGTCGGCAAGGCGATTGCCTTCGCGCTGGCGAGCCTGAAAGTGGCCGACCTCCGCATCTTCGACAGTGAGCCGGCACGGGCCGAAAAACTCGCCGGGCTGCTGGCCCAGCACGGCGGCGCGCGGGTGGCCACAAGCGTCGAGGACGCGCTCGACGGGGCGACAGGCCTCGTCAACGGCACGCCGGTTGGCATGCTGCCGAACCGCAACACGCCGGTGCCGCCGGCGCTGCTCCGATCCGACCTGTGGGTCGCAGACGCCGTCTATTCCCCGCTGATCACGCCGCTGCTTGCCGCAGCGCGAGAGAAAGGTGCGCGGATCATGACCGGACGCGAGCTTGCGATCTATCAGGCCGCCGACGCGTTCGAACTGTTCACGGGCCTTGCCCCATCGACTGAAGTCATGGGAGAGGCTTTTGACGCCGTGATGGCTGCGCGCAGCGCCGCTTATCAGGCAGCTTGAGGCGAAGCGGCCGGACACAAGGCCGCTTGCAAAATTGAACCGGGAGGAGAGGACGATGAAATCAACGCTACTGGTGGGCGCGCTGCTCATCGCAATCACGACCACGGGCGCTTTCGCGCAGGCGATCAAGCTCGCCGACGTCGCTGAGCTTTCGGGTGGCGGTGCCACCGTCGGCACCAACTGGAAGAACGGCATCGACCTCGCGATCGAGGAGATCAACGCCAAGGGCGGTGTGCTCGGCCGCAAGCTTGAAGTCACCCATGCCGACTCGCAATCCAACCCCGGCGTTGCCCGCGCGCAGGTGCAGAAGGCGCTCGACGCCGAGCCCTATGTTCTGCTCGGACCCGGCTATTCCGGCTCGGTGAAGGTCACCGCACCGCTCGCCGCCGAAGCCGGCATAGCGCAGATCATGGGCGGCGAAGCTGCGGAACTGACGCAGGCCGGCAACAAGTTCCTGTTCCGCACCTCGTTCGGCCAGCAATCCTCGATGCCGAAGGTCGCAAAATACATCCACGACGACATGAAGGCGAAGTCGGTCGCGGTGGTCTGGGTCAACAATGACTTTGGCCGCGGCGGACGCGACGTCGTCATCAAGGAGCTCGAGCGCCTTGGCTCGAAGGTCGTCGCCGATCTCTCGACTGAAGCTGGCCAGGCCGATTTCGCTGCCGACGTCGGCAAGATCAAGGCCGCCAACCCCGACGCGGTGTTCGTCTATCTCAACGAAGAAGAGAGCGCACGCATTCTCAAGGAGCTGAAGCGCCAGGGCGTCTCCGCGCCGCTGATGGGCGAGACCACGCTGATCGGCCAGAAGGTGATCGAGCTTGCCGGCGATGCCGCCAACGGCGCGCGCGGCCATGTCGGCCTCACCACCGATGCCCCGGTCGACCTGATCAAGGGGTTCCGCGACCGCTTCTCGAAGAAGTACAATTACGTGCCCGATCATAACGGCCTGAAGGGCTACCTCGCCATCTACATGGTGAAGGCCACCACCGAGAAGATGGGCAAAGTCGATCCCAAGGCATTCGCTGCGACGCTGCATGGCCTGACGATCAAGGCTGCCGACGAGCCGGGCATCCTGATGGACGTCACCTTCGATGAGAATGGCGACATCGACCGCCAGAGCTTTCTGGTCGAGGTGGTCGAAGGCAAGCAGGTCGTGAAGCAGGTGCTGCCGAAAATGAAGTGAGGCTTTCGCCGCCCTTCTCCCTCGCCCCGCTCTTCGCGGGGTGAGGGTTGGGCTGAGGGGCGCTTCTGCAAAGACGGCATGAGTTGAGTTCGCGGAGAGAGCCCCACACCCCAGCCCACTACCCCTAAGAACGGGGAGAGGGAGAAGGAACGGGGAGCGGGGCAAGGGACGCGAGAGGGGACAATGTCTAATCTGTTCGATCTTCTGGTCGCGGGACTGGCCACTGGCGCGATCTATGCGCTGGTCGCGGTCGGCTTCACGCTGCTGTGGCAGACCTCGCAGACCATCAATTTTGCGCAAGGCGAGTTCGTGATGCTACCGGCATTCCTGATGCTGGCGGCGATGCATGTCGGCGCGCCCTTTTGGCTCGCGATCATCCTCGGCATCCTGCTCTCGATGATCCTGCTGGGTCTCGCTTTCAAGATGCTGCTGGTCGATCCGATGATGCGTCATGGCGTGCTGCCGCTGGCGATCGCCACCATGGCACTTGCGATCGGGATCAAAGAGGCAGTGAAGCAATTCTTCAGCGCGGAAGCGTCGCCCTTCCCGTCGATCGTGCCGACCGGCGACATCTCCGTCCTCGGCCACGCCGTGTCGCTGCAAAGCATCGGCGTGCTCGTCGTCGCGATCCTCGCCGTGTTCGGGCTAACGACGCTGCTCAACCGCACCTCCCTCGGCCATCAGATGCAGGCCGCAGCCCAGAACCCCACGGTCGCACGGATCATCGGCGTGCCCGTCGAGCGGATGATCCTGCTGACCTTTTTGATCAACGCCTTCCTGGTCGCGCTGGCCTCGCTGCTGATCACGCCGATCTATCTGGCAAAATTCTCGTCCGGCGAAGTGCTGGGTCAGGCCGCCTTCATCGCCGCGATCGTCGGCGGCTTCAACCAGGTGCGCGGCGCCATCGCCGGCGGTCTGTTGATCGGCGTGCTCGACAATCTCGCGGCCGCCTACGTCTCGACGCAATACCGCGCTGCGGTGCCGATGATCTTCCTGATCGCCGTGATCCTGTTCCGGCCACAAGGACTGCTCGGCCGCGCCGAGGAGCGCACGGTATGAGCGGCTACGCCAAACCCCTGAAGATCGCGCTCGGCCTCATCGTCATTGCCGGGCTTATCGTCATTCCCATGAACTTCAACCGCTACGGCCTGTTCATCCTGAGCCAGTGGGCGGTGATGACGATTGCCGCAATGGGGCTGAACCTCACCCTCGGCTATGCCGGTCAGGTCTCGCTGGCCCAGGGCGCCTTTGTCGGCATCGGCGCGTACGCCTCGGCGATCATGACCACACATGGCTGGCCGCTGCCGGCCGCAATCGTCGTGGCGATCGTGCTCGCCTTCGCGGTCGGCTGGGTGCTCGGCTATCCCGCGCTCCGCGTGCAACATCACTACCTCGCTTTCGTCACGCTGGCCTTCTCGACATTGGCCTTCCTCGTGTTCCGCAACGAGAGCTGGCTCACCGGCGGCATCTACGGCATCTCCAACATTCCGCGCCCGCACTTCTTCGGCATTCCGACCAACAAGCCGCTGCCGTTCTATTATGTCTGCCTCGGCTCGCTCGCGATCGTCTCGCTTGCAGTGTGGTGGTTGATCCGCTCGCCCTGGGGCCGCGCCTTCATGGCGCTGCGCGAGAACCCGCTGCGCGCCCAGTCGCTCGGCATCGACACCCGCCGCTACACGCTGATGGCGTTTGCGATCGGCTCGGCGCTCGGCGGCGTCGCCGGCGCGCTCTATGCGCCGTTGACGCAATATATCGACCCCGTGCCTTTCAACTTGTCGCTCTCGCTCGATCTCCTGATGATGGTGATCGTCGGCGGCGCCGGCTTCTATTTCGGTCCCTTCCTGGGCGCGATGATCGCAGTGCTGCTGCCGGAATGGCTGCGCTTCACCGAAGGCTATTATCTGATGCTCTATGCCATCGCGGTGATGGGGCTTCTCATCTGGTCACCGACCGGCATCTTGGGAATTCTCGACCGCTACATGGCCGCGCGACGCACCAAGGCGGCGTCTGCGCTCCGTGCTGTCGCCAAGTCCCGCCTGGAGACGGCGCAATGAGTGCGGTGCTCGAAGTCACAGACATCAAGAAGAGCTTTGGCGGAATCACCGCGGTCGACGGCGTCTCCTTTGACGTGCGCGAGGGCGAGATTCTCGGCCTGATCGGCCCGAACGGCTGCGGCAAGTCGACGTTGTTCAACTGCATCCTAGGCCAGCTCACGCCGACTGGCGGCGAGGTCAAGCTTGACGGCAAGCACGTCACTGGCCTGCGCCCGTCCGAGCTCAACAAGCTCGGTGTCAGCCGCACCTTCCAGCTCCTGCAGGTGTTTCCAAAGCTTTCCGTGCGCGAGAACCTGATCCTCGCGGGACAGGAGCATCAGGGCAACATGGCCTCGCGCCTGGTCGGCCGATCTGATGCTGGCCTGACGGATGCCGCCAACCAGATGATCGGCTTCTTCAAGCTCGATCATCTTGCCGATGAGCCGGCGGGCGGCCTTTCCTACGGTCAGCAGAAGCTGCTCGATGCCGCGATGGCGTTCATGGGCGGGCCACGCCTGGTGCTGCTCGACGAGCCCGCCGGCGGCGTCAACCCGTCGATGCTGGCGGATTTGAAAGAGCGACTGGTCGCGATCAATCGCGAGAAGAACGCCACCTTCGTCGTGATCGAGCACAACATGGAGTTCGTGATGTCGCTGTGCTCGCGCGTGATGGTGATGGCGGAAGGCAAGGTGCTGGCGATGGGACGACCGGACGAGGTGCGCAAGAACCCGGCCGTGATCGAAGCCTATCTCGGACATTAGGGAGCGCGAGCCATGAGCGACCCGATCCTTACGGTTCAAAATCTCGTCGGCGGCTACGGCAAGATGACGATCCTGAACGGCACCACTTTCTCGGTGCCGCCGGCGACGATCACCACGATCATCGGCCCGAACGGCGCCGGCAAATCCACCGTGTTCAAGGCGATCTTCGGCCTGCTGAAGCTGCGCGAAGGCAAGGTCAGCTTTGCCGGCCGTGACGTCACAAACCTGAGCCAGCGCGCGCTGCTCAATGTCGGCATCTGCTACGTGCCGCAGGGCCGCAACATCTTTCCCGAGCTCTCGGTCCGCAGCAACATCGAGCTCGGCGGCGTCTCCGCCGGCAAGGGCATCGACCTGCCGGCGCGCATCGAAGCTGCGCTCGACCTATTCCCCGCGCTGCGCCGCAAGTCGGCGCAACAAGCCTCGACCCTCTCAGGCGGCGAGCAGAAGCAGCTCGAGATCGCCCGCTCGCTGCTGCTTGAACCCAAGCTCGTTTTGATCGACGAGCCTTCGATCGGCCTCTCGCCGCTGATGGTTCAGCAGACCTTCGACATTCTCAAATCCCTGCGCGACCGCGGCGTCACCATCCTGATGATCGAGCAGAACGCCCGCTCGGCGCTGGAGATCTCGGATATCGGCATCGTGCTCGAACTCGGCCAGACCCGCATGGTCGACAAGGCCGAGCGCATCCTGAATGACCCCAGGATCGGCCAGCTCTTCCTCGGCGGCGCCATGGAGGAGAGTGCGGCATGAGCGCGCCAATGCGCATCGCCGTTGCCGGCGCCGGCCTGATCGGCCGCCGCCATATCGAACTGATTGACGCTTCGCCGGATTGCATGCTCGCCGGCATCGCCGATCCCTCCGCCGCCGCCAAGGAGTTTGCGCAGGCACGCAACACGCCCTGGCACGCGGATCACCGCGCGCTGCTGGCAGAGGTGAAGCCGGATGGCCTGATCATCGCGTCGCCCAACGCGCTGCATTTCGAGATGGCGTTCGACTGCGCGCAGGCCGGCGTGCCTGCGCTGATCGAGAAGCCGGTGACCGATACGGTCGCAGCCGCACAGCGGCTGTGCGTCGCGGTCAGGCGGACCGGCGTGCCGATGCTGGTTGGCCATCACCGCCGGCACAATCCGATCATCAAGGCCGCCCGCCAGACGGTGGCGACCGGCAAGCTCGGCCAGCTCACCGCGGTGGTCGGACTGTGGCTTCTGAAAAAGCCGGACGATTACTTTGATGTGGCATGGCGACGCGAACACGGTGGCGGCCCGCTGCTGATCAATCTCATCCATGACATCGACAATCTCCGTTTCATCTGCGGCGAGATCATCGAGGTGCAGGCGCTGACCTCGAACAAGGTTCGCGGCTTCGCCGTCGAAGACACCGCCGCATTGCTGCTGCGCTTTGCCAACGGCGCGCTGGGAACGGTGACCGTGTCGGATGCGACGCCGGCGCCGTGGAGCTGGGAACTCACTTCGGGCGAGAACGCTGCGTATCCGAAGCAGGATCAGCCCTGTTACATCTTCTCTGGCACCACGGGCTCGCTGTCCGTGCCGAACATGGAGCTATGGTCCTACGCGCAGCAACCGGGCTGGTATGCGCCGCTGTCGCACGAGACCATCGCGCCGGCGGCATTCGATCCGCTGGCCGAGCAGCTCCGGCACTTCTGCGCGGTGATCGCGGGTCGCGAACAGCCATTGATCCCGGTCGAAGATGCGATGGGGACACTCGCGGTCGTCGAAGCCGTCAGCCAAGCCGCACGCACGGGCCAGAAAATATCGCCGGGCCACATCATGGAGCAGGCAGCATGAACAAGCGCTCGATCGCAACCGTTTCCCTCTCAGGCGCTCTCGACGAAAAGCTTCGCGCCATCGCATCCGCTGGATTCGAGGCGGTCGAGATCTTCGAGAACGATTTGCTGTCGTTCGGCTCAGGTCCGCGCGACATTGCAAAGCTCTGCAAGGAGCTCAACCTCGAGATCTGCGCGTTCCAGCCGTTCCGCGATTTCGAGGGCATGCCGGAGCCGCAGCGCACACGCAATTTTGCCCGCGCCGAGCGCAAGTTCGACCTGATGCAGGAGCTCGGCACCGACCTGTTGCTGATCTGCTCCAACGTGTCGCCGGCTTCGCTCGGCGGCATCGATCGCGCTGCGGATGATTTTCGCGAGCTCGGCGACCGCGCCGCCAAGCGCGGACTGCGCGTCGGCTACGAAGCGCTCGCCTGGGGCCGCCACGTCAACGACTACCGCGACGCCTGGGAGATCGTACGGCGTGCCGACCATCCCGCGATCGGTGTCATCCTCGACTCGTTTCATGCGCTGGCGCCCGGCTTCCCGGTCCGCGCCATGGCGTCGATCCCCGGCGACAAGATCTTCCTGGTGCAGCTCGCCGACGCGCCGAAGCTCGAGCTCGACATATTGTCGTGGAGCCGGCACTTCCGCTCGTTCCCCGGCCAGGGCGACCTGCCGGTCGTCGAGTTCATGCAGGCGATCGCGGCGACCGGCTATTCCGGCCCGTGGTCACTGGAGATCTTCAACGACCAGTTCCGCGCCGGCTCGGCGGCGCAGACCGCGGTCGACGGCCTGCGCTCGCTGATCCTGCTGCAGGACCAGCTCGCACCTGATTGGCCAAAGCTCGTCGGCGAACCGCTGGCGCCGAAGGCAAAGAGCAGCGGCACCGGCTTCATCGAATTCGCGGTCAACGAGGCCAAGGCCGGCGAGCTCGCGCATCTGTTTTCACAGCTCGGCTTCCGCAAGACCGGCAAGCATCGCAGCAAGGCGGTGGAGCGCTGGACCCAGGGCAAAGTCGAGCTCGTGATCAATTCCGAGACCGACGGCTTTGCGCATTCGCACTACGTCACGCACGGCCCCGGCGTCTGCGCCATCGCGCTCAATGTCGACAATGCCGGTCTTGCCATGCAGCGTGCCGAAACGCTGAAGGCGCGCACCTTCTATCAGCCGGTCGGGCCGGGCGAGCTGGAGATCCCCGCGATCCACGGCGTCGGCGGCAGCCTTCTGTATTTCCTCGACCAGGCAGGCAAGAACTGGGACACGGATTTCGCGCCTGTCACAAGCGATGCGAGCGCGGACGCGTTGCTCGCGGTCGATCACATCGCGCAGTCGATGCCCTATGACGAGATGCTGTCCTGGCTGCTGTTCTACACCGGCATCCTCGATATGAAGCGGTTGCCGCAGATGGAGATCGCCGATCCCCGCGGCCTCGTGCAGAGCCAGGCACTCGTCAATGGCGACCAGAGCCTGCGCTTCGTGGTCAACGGATCTTCCGCCAACCGCACGCTGCCGGCGCGCTTCATCTCGGAATTCTTCGGCTCAGGCGTGCAGCACGTCGCGTTCGCGTGCGAGGACATCTTTGCCACCGTCGCAGCGATGCGTGCCCGCGGCGCCGGCTTCCTCGACATTCCCGACAATTACTACGACGACATCGAAGCCAAATACGACCTCGCCCCCGATGTCATGGCAAAGCTCCGCGCCAACCACATCCTCTACGATCGCGAAGGCGACGGCGAATTCTTCCAGGTCTACACCCACATCTTCGATGAGCGTTTCTTCTTCGAGATCGTCGAGCGGCGACGCTATCAGGGCTTCGGCGCGCCCAATGCCGGCATCCGGCTCGCGGCGCAGGCGCGCGAGGTGCGGCCCGCGAGCATGCCGCGCGTGTGAAGCGGATGCGGCGCCCGTCTCGCCGCATCCCGCTGCAACACTTAGGTCGCGATCTTTCGGCGAATGGACCGGATCGCTTCTGCTGATGTCAACGCAGCGCCCCACGCGACGTTGGGTAAATCGCCGAGCAGGTTCGAGAGCTCGACGTTGAGCGCCCGAAGCCGCGCATTCTCCTCGAGCAATTGCAAAACCTCGTTCGACGGCGACTGGTCGTCGTCGAACTCTTCCCGCAGGTGCGGCGATAGAAGTTCGAGAGCATCGTCGGACACAATGCCGTCCGCCGTTGAATTAATTGTCCGCGCCTTAGACAGCGGTGAATCTTCTTTACTCATCGGCAAGTCCCCCAAGGACATGCCCCCGGCCTTATTCGGACAGGTTCGAATCAATCGTTGGCGGATTTGAGTCTGAAATCGGACCGGCGCGAGAAATTTGCGCCGACGCGGTTCAAGCGAGAGCCGAGAATTTCCCCTCTCCTCGCGAGGAGAGGGGAAGGAGCAACGCCTCACTTCATCGGGCACTTGTCGTGGAAGCGGTCCTGATCGTTGGTGACGATGGTCGCGACGGTCTTCAGCGAGAGCTCGCCGCCGGCACCCTTCACCACGTCCTGCAGATAGAAGTTCTGGATCGGGATGTGGTTGTTGCCGTATTTGAACGCGCCGCGCAGCGACTTGAAGTTGGCCTTCTCCATCTCGGCCTTCATCGCATCCTTCTTGGACGTGTCACCGCCGACGGCGACCACCGCACTGTTGATGAGCTGAGCCGCGTCATAGGCCTGCGCACCATAATAGCTCGGACGCGCGCTGGGATATTTCGCGCGGTAATCTGCAACGAACTTCTTGTTCTGCTCGTTCGGGAGATCGTTCACCCATTCCTGCGCGCCGGGCACCCCGAGCGCATTCTCCTTCTGCAACGGAAGCGTCGTCTCGTCGACGGTGAAGGCGGTGTAGAGCGGCATGGTGCTCTTCATACCCGCCTGGACATATTGATTGAGGAACTGCGCACCGGCCGCACCGGGATAGAACACGAAGATCGATTCGGCGCCGGAGGCACGGGCCTTCGCAAGCTCGGCCGAGAAGTCGAGCTGGCTCGGCCAGACCGTGTATTCCTCACCCTTGACCTCGCCCTTGAACGTGCTCTTCACGCCCGCAAGCATGTCCTTGCCGGCCGCGTAATTCGGGCCGATCAGGAACACGCTCTTCACGCCATTCGCGTTCATGTAGAGGCCCATGGCGGCCGGCGTCTGATCGTTCTGCCAGGAGGTCGAGAACACGTAAGGCGAACACAGCTCGCCCGCGAGCTGCGACGGCCCGGCATTGGCCGAGATCATGAAGGTCTGCGAGTCCACCGCGGTCTTGAGCGAGGCGAGCAGCACGTTCGACCAGATGTAGCCGACGAGGAAATCGACCTTGTCGGACTGCACCAGCTTCTCGGTCTTCTGCTTACCGACATCGGGCTTCTGGCCGTCATCCTCGTAGATCACCTCGACCGGCTTGCCGCCCATCTTGCGGCCCATGTGGTCCAGCGCGAGCTCGAAGGAGTTGCGCATATCGTTGCCGATCACGGCAGTCGGGCCGCTGAAGGTCGAGACGAAACCGATCTTGATGCTGTCGCCGGCGAATGCCGGATTTGCCAGCACCAGCGCCGCTGCGCCCGCCAGCCAGAATGCCGTCTTCATAACCACTCCCCTCCATATTATTGATCCCGGAAACGGGGTGATCGCCGCCCCGGGCCAGTCTCTATTGAACGCAAAATCTGTCGCGCCGCCAATGGCTCAGCGCCCGCCCCTGCACCATATTTCGCCCCAAATGGGGATGGCAAGAATTATAATGCTACTCACTTCGACGGAGGCTGCGGCGCTTTTGCACGGGGAATATCGATACGCCGAGCCTATTCGTTGATTGATGACAGCTATTGGACTGCGGCGCCTATTCCGCTCTTAAATGAGCAGGAGACGCAGCAAGATTCAAAGGACAATCATGGCCGCAACTCCCCATCGCGTTGTCATTGTCGGGGCCGGCTTCGGCGGGCTGGAGACGACTTACCGGCTCGCGGGCGCACCGGTCGAGATCACACTGATCGACCGCCGCAACCACCATCTGTTCCAGCCGCTGCTCTATCAGGTCGCGACCGCGTCGCTCGCGACCAGCGAGATAGCCTGGCCGGTGCGGCATCTCATGCGCGACCGGCGCGAGGTGACGACGCTGTTTGCGACCGTGAGCGGTGTCGATGCGACGCGCCGCTGCGTGCTGATCGATGACGGCAGCGAGGTGCCCTACGATACGCTGGTGCTCGCCACCGGCGCGCGCCACGCCTACTTCGGTCACGACGAATGGGAGCAATGGGCGCCAGGCCTGAAGACGCTGGAAGATGCGACCACGCTGCGTCGTCACATCCTGGTGGCATTCGAGCGCGCCGAACGCGAGACCGATCCGGCCAAGCGTGCGGCGCGGCTGACGTTTGTGATCGTCGGCGCTGGCCCCACGGGCGTCGAGCTCGCCGGCACTATCGCCGAGATGGCGCATCACACCCTGCCCGGCGATTTCCGCAACATCGACACGACCAAGGCGCGCGTGGTGCTGATCGAGGCTGGCTCGCGCGTGCTCGGAGGTTTTCCCGATGACCTCTCGGCCTATGCGCAGGCCTCGCTCGAAAAGATCGGCGTCGAGGTCGTGCTCGGACAGGCCGTCACCGAGATCAACCGCGAGGGCGTGGTGTTCGGCGGCCAACTGTTGAACGCCAAGACCCGGATCTGGGCTGCCGGCGTGCGTGCATCGCCCGCCGCCGAATGGCTGGGCGCACCGGCGGATCGCGCCGGGCGCGTGCAGGTCGAGGACGACCTCACCATTCCCGGCCATCCCGAGATCTTCGCGATCGGCGACACCATCAACATCAACGCCTGGGACGGCAAGCCGGTGCCCGGCATCGCGCCGGCGGCCAAGCAGCAAGGCAAGCATGTCGCCGAAACCATCAAGGCGCGGCTGCGCGGCGAGAAGAAAGGCGCATTCCGTTACAAGCACGCCGGCAGCCTCGCGCAGATCGGAAAACGGCTCGCCGTGATCGACTTCGGCAAGGTCAAACTGCGCGGCACCATCGCGTGGTGGATCTGGGGCATCGCCCACATCTACTTCCTGATCGGCCTGCGCCACCGCCTCAGCGTTGCGCTGAGCTGGCTCTGGATCTACGCGCGGGACCAGCGGGCTGCGCGGCTGATCACGCAGGGAAGCAGCAAGGTGGTTGGTTAGACGTCAAGTCCCCCCAATCAAAAATATATTGTTCCAGGCCGCCGCGCGCTCAAGCTTGAACGCGATGACGACTGCTATTTTATCCGCCCCGCAATGGATTCATTCTGGAGGCGGCTATGTCCGTCGTAGATCTTCTTGCATCGTTTTCGTTCGTATTGGTGGCCGGCTTTGTTGCGCTTGTTCTTCTGATCATGAGCGTCCGCGTCGCCAATCAATATGAACGCAGCGTCGTGTTTCGGCTCGGCAAGTTCAACCGCACCGCCGGGCCCGGCCTGTATCTGGTCTGGCCCGTGATCGAATGGCAGGACAAGCTGGACCTTCGCACCATTACGGCCAACGTCGAGCAACAGGAAGGCATCACGCGGGATAACGTGCCGATCAAGGTCGATGCTGTGGTCTGGTATCGCATCGTCGATCCCGAACGCGCCGTGATCGAAGTGAAGGCCGTTTCCAACGCCGTCATCCAGGTCTCGCTGACGACGCTGCGTGCCGTTCTCGGGCAGCACACACTGGATGAGATCCTCAAGGCACAGGACACCATCGCCGACGTCATGCAAAAGGCAATCGATGCCACCACCGAACCCTGGGGGGTCAAGGTCGAGCTGGTGCAGATGAAGAGCGTGGAGATCCCGCCGAGCATGCAGCGTGCGCTGGCGCAGGAGGCCGAGGCGCTCCGCGAAAAGCGCGCTCGCCTGATCAAGGCCGAAGCCGAACTCGATGCCGCCGAACAACTGCGTCAGGCCGCTGAGGTGATCATGCAGAACCCGGCCGGCCTCGAGCTCCGCCGCATGCAGATGATCACCGAGGTCGGTGCCGAGCAAAACACGATGACGCTCGTGATGATGCCGAGCGAGTTCGTTTCGATGGCGCGGGGGATCGCGGAGATGGCGGCGAAGCGGTGAGTCTGATTATGCAGGTAAGCAGGAGGGTGGTGTAGGTAAGCTCTCGTGTCCCGGACGCGTCGCAGAGCCGAGACCCAGAGCTTGTCGGCCCCGGCTCTGCGGCGCAACGCTTTGCGCTGCACCGCGTCCGGGGCACGAGACCGTTATGCCCTACTTCACCAGCTCGCACCCACCTTCCGCCATCGGCCGGAACGCCTGCTCCGCGGGAATCGTCGAGACGAGCTTGTAATAGTCATATGGATACTTCGACTCCTCCGGCTTCTTCACCTCGAACAGATACATCGGGTGCACGACGCGACCGTCCTGGCGGATCGCGGTGTCACCGAATAGCTTGTCCTTGCCTTTGAACTTCTTCATCTCGGGCACGACATCCTTGGCATTGTCGCTGCCGGTGGCGGCGACCGCGTTGAGATAAGCGAGCGTCGACGCATAGACGCCGGCCTGGTTGCCGCTCGGCATCTTGCCATTCATGCCGGGCCGCGCGGCGAAGCGCTTGGCGAACGCGCGGGTGTCATCGTTCATGTCCCAGTAGAAGGCTTCCATCAGCTGGAGGCCCTGCGCGACCTTGATGCCCATGCCATGAACATCGTTGATGAAGAGCAGGAAGGCGACGAGCTTCTGTCCATTCTGCTGGATGCCGAACTCGGCCGCCTGCTTCACAGCGTTGATGGTGTCGCCGCCGGCATTGGCGAGACCGATTACCTGCGCCTTCGAGCCCTGCGCCTGAAGCAGGAGCGAGGCGAAGTCCGACGTGCCGAGCGGATGCTTTGACGAGCCGAGCACCTTGCCGCCATGCCCCTCGATGTATTTCTGCGCCTCGGCCTCGATACCCTTACCGAGCGCGTAGTCGACCGTCAGGAAATACCAGTCCTTGCCGCCGCGCGACATCATCGCGGCTGCCGTGGTGTTGCCGGTCGCCCAGGTATCGTTGACCCACTGGATGGTGTTGGGTGAGCAGGCCTTGCCGGTGAGATCGGCACTCGCGGTCGACGACGCCAGGAACGTCATGCGGCTGTCGCGCAGGAGCGTGTTGATGGAAAGGCCGACCGCCGAGTTCGGCACATCAACGATGGCATCGACACCTTCCACGTCGAGCCATTTGCGTGCAATGGCGTTGCCGACATCGGCCTTGTTCTGGTGATCGGCATAGACGATCTCGACCCTGATGCCTTTAGCTCCGCCGTTGAAATCCTCGGCCGCCATGCGCGCGGCCTCAACCGAGCCCATGCCATTGGTGTCCTGGAAAATTCCGGAGATGTCGTTGAGCACGCCGACGCGCACGACATTGTCCGAGATCTCGGCGCTTGCCGCGCCGCTTACAAGGCTCGCGGCCAGAGCCAGCGTCCACTTCAAATGCTTCATTAGTCCCCCCTTTATTGTCTTCGTCGCAGATGGCGTCAGGCCGCCGTGATCGTCACCGGCAGGCTGTCGAGCCCACGCAGCGTGTTGTTGAAGCGGCGCTTCGGCTCGCCGGTGATCTCGATGCTGGCGACACGGCGGGCCAGGGCCGAGAGCATCGTCTCGCCCTCCAGTCGCGCCACGAGCTGGCCGACGCACATGTGGATGCCCGAGCCGTAGCCGACATGGCCCGATGTGCGGCGGGTGATGTCGTAACTGTCGGGCTGGTCCCAGCGCCTGGGATCGCGGTTGGCCGCAGCGAGGAACATCAGTACCTTCTCGCCCTCGCCGATGGTCGCGCCTGACAGCTCGACCTCGCGAGTCGTGGTACGGAAGAACGTCTGCACCGGGCTCTCGAAGCGTACGGCTTCCTCGAACGCGTTGCGCGCGAGCGTGAGATCGCCACGCAGGCGCTGCCACTGATCGGGAAAGCGCGCCAGGCAATAGACGGCCGCACCAATGCCGTTGACCGTGGTATCAAGGCCGGCCGAGAGCAGCGAACGCACCAGCAGCGGCGCTTCAGTCGCCGTGATGGCGCCCTCGTCGACATGGGCGTGGATGCAGGCGCCGATGCCGCCGGGCGTGAGGTTGTCGCGCTGACACTGATCGGTGACATAGGCCTGGTGCGGCGCCGAGCGCGCGATCGCGTCCTGGCGTAGCTGGTTCGGCGGACCGAACGCGTTGAATACCAGGCTCGCATAGGGAATGAGATGCTCGCGCCCTTCGGGCTTCAGCCCCAGCGCATCCGGGAAGATCGAAAGCGGATAGGCTTCGGCGAGATCGGTGATCGCATCAAAACTCCGCTTCTCCAGCAGCGCGTCCACGCGCTCCTCGGCCGCCGCAGCAAAGCGGTCGCGTAGTCCCTTCATCACGGTCGGCGACAGCACTTTTGACAGCACCGCGCGGGTGCGGGTGTGCTCGGGCGGATCGGCCTCGAGGATCAGGCTCGGCGGACGCCACGGCTTTTCCTTCTTGAAGTCGGATAGACCGACGCCCCGGCTGGAGCAGAAGGTCGCGGGATCGTTCAGGACAGCATGGACCTCGTTGTAGCGCGCCACGCCGTAGAGCTTCCATTTGTCGAGATAGACCACCGGACCCGTCTCGCGCAGTAGCTCGTGCGTCGGATACGGATCGGTGAAAAAATTCATGTCAAACGGATCGACGTCGAGATGCGGGACGTCTGACGCCGCGGAGCCGGGTGCGCTCATGAGAATCCTCCCTCATTTTGATCTTGTGAAAGAGCGGCGCTTGCCCTTAGGTCATTGGCCACGCCGCGAGACAGAATCCCGATATGCCGCCTTCGACCAGATCCCGCCAAAAGACAGCGCCCGCTGACGTCGGGCCGACGCTTGATCTCGATCGCTACGTGCCGGCGTTCATCACTTTCATCGCCAACAAGCTCTCGAACAGCGCGACCGCGTTCTATCAGAAGCAGTTCGGCGTCAACGTCACGGAATGGCGGATCATGTCGCTGCTGGCGATCGAGCCCGGCATCCCGGCCTCGCGCATCTGCCACGTCATCGGTTTCGACAAGGGCCCGGTGAGCCGCACGCTCGCTGGCCTCGAGAAGCGCGGCCATGTGTCGATCCGCACCGATCCCAACGACGGCCGCACCCATTCGATCTCGCTGACCGCGAAGGGCCGCACCACCCATGACAAGGTCATCGCCGCCGCCTTCGAGCGCGAGCGACGGCTGCTGTCGTGTCTCTCGAAGGACGAGCGCGAGGTGCTGATCGACCTGCTGCGCCGGCTGCACGAGAATCTCGGCGCGGTGACCGGCGGCACGGACGCCTGAAGAACCGCGCGCCCCGCGCGATCCCCCGTCACTGACAGGCATGCGCCGGCGTTTGCCCGCGGCACCCATTCTGCCGAGCATCGTTTCCTCCAGAAACAGACGCGGCGGTTCCTCCCGCCGTCATCCTTGCCTGGAACGGTTCGCACAAATTAGTTGCCTAGGCAACAAAAGAATCATGCAGGATAATGCGGCAGAATGGCTGGCGTATCCCCACTCGTCATTCCGGGGCGCGCGCAGCGCGAGCCCGGAATGACGGCTGGCGGGACGATTACGGCGCCTTGCAAACGAAGTTCGTCGCGTCTTCGCTGTTGCCCTGCCCCGAATAGGCGGCATAGGACGGATACGGACACAGCGGTCGCGTGCGGCTCGGGCTCCACGAGGCCGGGACTTCCTTGTTGGCGGGATTGGCCGAGGCAACGATCCGCTCGGGCGCCTTATCCTTCTCCACCCAATCAGTCAGCGCGGTCAGCGCATCGAACTTGTCGAGCGCGACACCGCCACCACAATGAGTGCCGCCCGGAATCGTGAAGAGGCGAACGACGCCGTCGGCATGCCCCTGAAGATTCTTGTTCAGCCGATCGTACCAACGAATCGTGTCGTTCAGCGAGAACACCGGATCGGCCTGGCCGTGGTAGATCAGCATCTTGCCGCCGGCCTTTTGCAGCGTCGCGAGCCGGGGATCGTCGACGTCGGGCGGCGTCATGAAATCCATCGCCGACTCCGTAAACGCGCCATCCTTGGCGAAGAT
>JAEWHT010000082.1 GCA_023387695.1 Pseudomonadota bacterium
GCGCAGTGCCTGATCACCATGCTGTCGCTGACGGTCCTGAAGAAGAACCCCTCGCTCGGCCAGTTCGTGCTGCCGACGCCGATCTTCGCGACGACGTCGAATGCCGGCTTCCGCCGCGAGAACGACAAGACCTTCCGTGACTACGTCAACACCTGGATCGACTTCAACAAGGGCCTCGGCTTCATCCGCAACGCCATCATCACCAACATGGAGCTGGTGGGCGTGACCGAAGCGGACATTCCGCCGGGCGTTTCGCTGTAATCTTTCCCTGTCATTCCGGGGCCCGCGAAGCGAGAACCCGGAATCTCGCACTACAATCTCTGGATTCCGGGTTCGCGACTTCGTCGCGCCCCGGAATGACGGAACCCACGACGAGTAAAAACACGCATGTATCAGTGGGACTTCGGCATCCTCTGGAGCTATCGCTGGCTCTTTCTCAACGGACTTGGCGTCACCGTCGGCTTCACCGTGGTGATCGTCATACTTGGCCTCGTCTTCGGCCTGTTCGGGGCATTCGGCAGCTTGTCGCGCTTAAAGCCGGTCCGGCTTCTCGCACTCACCTTCATCGAAGCCTTCCGCTGCACGCCGATTCTGGTGCAGCTGATCTGGTTCTATTACGCACTACCGATCCTCGCCGGCGTCGAGATGACGCCGATCACGGCCTCGGCGCTGGCGCTGTCGCTCTACGGCGGCTCGTTTTATTCGGAGATCATCCGCGGCGGCATCATCTCGATCGACAAGGGCCAGTCGGAAGCCGGCGCGGCCCTCGGCATGACGCCGGGCCAGAGCATGCGGCGTATCGTGCTGCCGCAGGCGATCAAGCGCATGATCCCGGCGCTGATGAACCAGTCGATCATCCAGTTCAAGAATACCTCGCTGGTCTCGGTGCTGGCGGTGCCAGACCTCGTCTATCAGAGCCAGGTCGCGGCGCATGACAGCTACCGGCCGCTGGAAACCTACACGGCCGTGGCGGTCGCCTATGCGGCGATCCTGATCCCGCTCACCATCATCGTCCGCCGCGGCGAGAAGCGACTGGCGGTCGGCGAATGAGCGAGACATCGAAGATCGAGATCCGTGGTCTGCGCAAGAGCTTTGGCAGCAACGAGGTCCTGAAGAACATCAATCTCGACGTCGCCAAGGGTGGCGTTGTGGCGCTGATCGGTCCGTCCGGCTCCGGCAAGTCGACGCTGCTCCGCTGCATCAACCTCCTCGTCGTGCCCGATGGCGGCAGCGTCCGCGTCGGCGATACGCGCTTTGCATTCGGCGATGGCACGAAGCTGCCGGACGTGAAGACGCTGGCAAAATTCCGCGCCACGACCGGCATGGTGTTCCAGCACTTCAACCTGTTCCCGCACATGACGACGCTGCAGAACGTGATGGAGGGACCGGTCACGGTGCGGCGCATGGCCAAGGCCGACGCCGAGAAGCTCGCGCGGGCGCAGCTCGCCAAGGTGGGTCTCGCCGAGAAGGCCGACCAATACCCGGCCACGCTCTCCGGCGGCCAGAAGCAGCGCGTCGCGATCGCTCGCGCGCTGGCGATGGAGCCGGATGTGATGCTGTTCGACGAAGCAACGTCGGCGCTCGATCCCGAACTCGTCGGCGAAGTGCTGAACGTGATCCAGCAGCTGGCCTCCGAGGGTATGACCATGGTGATCGTGACCCACGAGATCGCGTTCGCCCGCGAGGTCGCCGACCGCCTGATCTTCATGCGCGACGGAATCGTCGTCGAGGAAGGCCCGGCGCGGCAGGTCATCGACAACCCGCAACAGGCCGCGACGCGCGCGTTCCTCAGCCATTTCCACCGCACCGGCGCGTTAGCGCCAGCCAACGCAGCAACCTGATGTCGGATATCAACCGCGTCTATCTCGTTACCGGTGCCGCCAGCGGCATCGGCCGCGCCACCGCAAAGCTGCTCGCCGCGCCCGGCACCGGGCTCCTGCTGCACACGCGCTCGAACGCGGAAGGTCTCGCTGCCACCGCGGCGGAAGCCGAAGCGAAGGGCGCCGTTGTCGCAAAGTGCCTTGGCGATCTCGCAGAGCAAGCTGCCGTTACAGATGCCATCGCCGCCACGCAGCGCGCTTTCGGTCGGCTCGATGGATTGATCCTGGTCGGCGGCCACGCCCGCCGCGGCAGCGCCATCGGTGCGCCGGCGGATCAATTTCGCCAGGCGATGGACGAATCGGCGCTCGCGTTCACACGAATGGTCGAGGCTGCACTTCCGCTGCTTCGTGCCGGGCATGACGCGCGGATCGTTGCGGTATCATCCTTTGTCGCGCACGCGATCCGGCCCGAGTTCGCGCCGTTCGCCGCCACCGCCGCGAGCCGCGCCGCGCTGGAAGCGCTGGTACGGCTGACCGCGATCGAACTCGCAAAAGAAGGCATCACCGTCAATGCGGTCGCACCAGGTCTGATCGTCAAGGACAAGCCAAGCGAGAGCCGGCTATCGCCAGAACAGATTGCCGCGACCGAGGCGTTGATTCCGATGCGCCGGCGCGGACACCCGGGGGAAGTTGCCGAAATCATCGGCTTCCTCGCCTCACCAAAAGCATCTTACGTCACCGGCCAAGTCTGGCACGTCAATGGAGGCCTGACATGACCGAAGCGACCATCGAACGTCTCCGCCTGTTCCTGATCGAGAGCCCGATCAAGATGGCGCGCCTGCAGGGCGTCGGCAACGTCAAGGGTACGGTTAAGCGCGTGCTGATCGAGCTCACGTCGAGCGATGGCGTGATCGGCTGGGGCGAAGCCGCGCCATGGGAAGTATTCACGGGAACGCCTGAAGCGGCATTCGCTGCGCTCGACATATACTTGAGGCCGATCCTGCTCGGCAAATCCGTACGCCGCATCCGCGCGCTGATGGCGGAGCTCGACCGCGCGCTGGTCGGCCATGCGGAAGCGAAAGTCGCGATCGAGATGGCGCTGCTCGACATCGTCGGCAAATCGTCCGGCCTGTCGGTCGCCGACCTGCTCGGCGGCCGCGTGCGCGACACCATTCCGCTGTCGTTCTCGATCGCCGATCCGGATTTCGCTGCCGACCTCGAACGCATGCGAAAAATGGTCCCTGAAGGGAACGTGATCTACAAGGTCAAGACCGGCGTGAAGCCGCATCGCGAGGACCTCGATCACCTCGCGGCGATCCGGAAAGAATTCGGCGACAAGGTCGATCTGCGCGTTGACTACAACCAGGCGCTGGCGCCGTTCGGCGCGATCAAGATCCTTCGCGATGTCGAGGAATTCGCGCCGACCTTCATCGAACAGCCGGTGCCGCGCAAATTTCTCGACGTGATGGCGCAGCTCACCGCCGCGTTGGAAACGCCCGTGCTCGCCGACGAAAGCTGCTTCGACCGCCGTGACATGATGGAGGTGGTGCGCCGCGAGGCGGCCGATGCCGTCTCGATCAAGCTGATGAAGGCCGGCGGCCTGTTCGAGGCGCAGGCGATCATGGCGATCGCTGACATCGCCGGCCTGCCCGGCTATGGCGGTACGCTGTGGGAGGGCGGCATTGGCCTTGCCGCCGGCACGCAGTTGATCGCGGCGACGCCGGGCATCTCGCTCGGCTGCGAATTCTACATGCCGCATCACGTGCTGACCGAGGACGTGCTCGAGGAGCGCGTCGCCAACCGCGGTGGTCACGTTGTCGTGCCCGACGGCCCGGGCCTCGGCATCCGCGTCAGCGAAGCCTCGGTTCGCGCCAATGCGCGGGTACTGGCGGAGGCTTAATTCCGTCATTCCGGGGCGCGCGCAGCGCGTATGCGGCTAGAGCGGAGCCGCAACCTTCCCCTCGCCAAATCGGTATCGTATGGTCCGGCCAAACACGCCCGAACCCATCGGGCCGTCCGGAAACGCATATGTCCGATCCCGCCTGGTCGCTGCACTCCCGCCTGAAAGAGGACACCATCGATATCGGCGACATGCCGTTGTCGAAGGTGCTGGTCATCAAGGACGCGCATTATCCATGGCTGCTGCTGGTGCCGCGGCGGCCTGATGCGGTCGAGATCATCGATCTCGATGAGGTCGAGCAGGCGCAGCTAATGACGGAGATCTCCCGCGTCTCGCGCGCACTGAAAGAGATCACCAAATGCGACAAGCTCAATGTCGCAGCGCTTGGCAACCTCGTACCGCAGCTTCACGTTCACATCATTGCACGCCGCACCAGCGACGCCGCCTGGCCGCGGCCGGTCTGGGGCGTGATGCCACCCTTGGCGCATGACGCCACCGAGGTGCAGAATTTCATCAGCGCGCTTCGCCGAAAAATCTGGTTGGGTTGAAAGAACAAGAAATGTCAGCATTCGACTCGTTTCCGCTGGGACAGCCGGCGTTCGTCACCAACATCCTCGATCGCGCCGCGCATCTGCGCCGCGATGACGAAAAACTGTTCGCGATGGAGCAGAAAGCCTCGTCGCGCGCTTATGTCGTCTATCGCGACTCGCTGCTGGTGAAGCGCGAGGGCGACAAGACGCGCGCGCTACTGTCGATCGAAGAGGCGCTGAAGTGTGGCGCCAACCCCGGCACGATCTTTCTGGGCTTGCGCGACGGCGCGGCGATGTTCGGCATGGGTCTGCCGCAGGCTGCCGCCGAGAAGCTGATCGGCCGCGAGGACTACACCGTCACCGAGCTGCGCGGCATGGCGATGCAGGGCGCGATCCCGCCCGACGAGCTTTCGGCAATCGCGATGGCGAAGTCGATGGTCGGCTGGCACCAGCGCCACGGCTATTGCGCCAATTGCGGTACCCGCAGCGCGATGAAGGAAGGCGGCTGGAAGCGCGACTGTCCGAGTTGCAAGGCCGAGCACTTTCCGCGCACCGATCCGGTCGTGATCATGTTGGTGGCATCAGGCGAAAGGTGCCTGCTCGGTCGCCAGAAGCAGTTTCCGCCGGGCATGTATTCCTGCCTCGCCGGCTTCGTCGAGGCCGCCGAGACCATCGAGGATGCGGTGCGCCGCGAGATCCTGGAGGAATCAGGCATTTGCTGCACCGACGTGCAGTATTACATGACGCAGCCCTGGCC
>JAEWHT010000086.1 GCA_023387695.1 Pseudomonadota bacterium
GCTGGTACTCGCGGCCAAGGTTACCCATGTGCCTTCATTGATGCTGTCGGAACAGCCCGGCAGCCCGTTGCGCGAGGCACGAGAGCCGGCGGTCACGTCCCTGCGCGAACTTGGGCGACGGGCAAGAGAGCGCGGCGTTACCAGCTTTGTGGTATTCGACACCCACTGGCTCTCCAATTTCGGCTACCACATCAACGCCAATGAGCGGCATCGCGGCGCTTTTACGAGCCACGAGGCGCCGCAGATGATCCAGGATCTGCGCTACGATCTGCCGGGCGATACAAGCCTTGCCAAGGCCATCGCGGGCAGGGCGCGTGATGGGGATCTCAACGTCACCGCGCATGAGGTGGAGAGCCTTGGGCTGGAATACGGCACCATCGTTCCGATGCACTATTTGAACCCGGATGGTTTCGCGAAGGTGGTCTCTGTCGCCACGCCGTTGTTCACGTCATTTGAAGAGAGCAGGATTCTCGGCGAAGCAACCCGTCGCGCCATCGACGCGTCAGGTGAGCGCGTCGCGATCCTCGCCAGCGGTTCGCTCTCACATCGGCTATGGCCCAACAAGAAGCTGGGGCCCGAGGCATGGACGTCGGTCGCCAGCGAGTTCAACCGCCAGGTCGATCTGCGCGTGCTCGAGCTATGGCAGGCTCGCCGCTATCGCGAATTTCTCGACATGCTTCCGGACTACGCCACCAAGTGCAATGGCGAGGGCGGCATGGCTGACACGATCATGCTGTTCGCCGCGCTCGGCTGGTACGACTATCGCGGGGCGGCCGAACAGCTCTGTGACTATTTCCCGTCCTCCGGGAGCGGCCAGGTCAACGTGGAATTCCACGTCGACCCCTGAGGCCTGCCGTCAGGCCCGCTTCTCCACATTCGCGCTGCGGGCCGGCACGCCGAACTCCTTGCGGCAGACTTCGGCCAGCACCGCGACGCCCTCGCGGATCTGCTGATGCGACGGGCTGCCAAAACACAGCCGCAGCCGCGAGCCTGAGTGGCCCTTGTTGGTCGACCATTCCGGCCCGGGATTGATCGCGACGCCGGCAGCAAGCGCAGCCTGATAGAGTTTGAGCGTATCGACCTGGTCGGGCAGCTTCACCCACAGGAAGATGCCGCCCTTGGGCGCCTCGAATTCGGCCGCGGTCCCGAACTGCTCGTTGAGGGCTTCCATCAGCGTGTCGAGCTTGGCGTGCAGCGCCTTCGTCAGCGCCGGCACATGGCTTGCGAAATGCGGCTTGCAATAGGTGGCGAGCACCATCTGTTCCAGCGCGCCGGAGCCGGCATCGGTCTTCAGCGCCAGCATCCGCGACATCACATCCCAGGGCGCGACGATGAAGCCGACGCGCAGCGCCGGTGCGATCGATTTCGAGAACGAGCCGACATGGATCACCCCGCCATTCTTGCTCATCGCGTGGATGGCCGGCGGCCGTTGTCCCGACCACACCAGATCGGCGTAGCAATCATCCTCGAAGATGGGCACGCCATATTCGGTCGACAGCCGCAGCAGTTCGGCGCGGCGGCTCTCCGGCATGATGCTGCCGGTTGGATTTTGCACGGTCGGAATGGTGTAGATGTATTTCGGCCGGATGCCGCGGCTCTTGAGGTCCGCCAACGTCGAGGCCAGCGCATCCATGCGGATGCCGTCGTCGTCGAGGGGAACGCCGACGGTGTTGACGCCCATCCGAGTCAGCCGCTGCAGGGCTCCCTGATAGGTCTCCTGCTCGACGATCACGGTGTCGCCGCGTGTGAGCAGCGTGCTGTTGACGAGGTCGAGTGCTTGGAGCGAGCCGGAGACGATCATGAGATCGTCGACGGTGCAGCTTATGCCGCAATCACGTTTCAACTTGGCCACCAGGAATTCGCGCAAAGGTATGTAGCCTTGGGGGCCATGCGCCAGCCCGTAGGTGGCGAGCGACCGGCCCTCGCGCTGCAGGGCCTGATTGGCGGCCTCGATCAGCTCGTCCAGCGGCAGCTGCTCGGAATCATTGTTGCCGCCGACGAAGCTATATTTGGCAAGGCCCGTCCAGCGCGCAGAAGGGGCCGGCAGCCCTGCGGGAAACAGGGGCGCGAAATCGAAGCTGGACGTCATGGGAGCGTTCCTCGTTGTTTTTATTGAGCGGCCGGTCTGGTGCCGACCGGACACTGCGATCTTGATGATGTCATCATGCCAGTGTTTTGCCCGACGCGTCAAATAAAATTCGTAAAATCCGTATCTGTCTCGCGCCGGGCCGAAAAGCCAATGATCTTGCGGATTGGGCTACTGTGCATGGGGTTGTTTTCGAGGTTTCGTGCGAGACGACCCGACCTGCTTACTTCTTGCCGATCGTCCTCGTCGCGCGTCCCTGGCTGATGAAAGCGTAGTGCGCATTGGCGACGCCGCCAACCATCAGGGCCTCGACCACCGGCTCGGCGATCTCGCCGGTGGCGGCCCAGTCGACGATGAAATTGGCCCCGGTCCCGCCGCGCACGTCATCGGTCGGAATGAAGATCGAGATGGTCGCGAGCGGCTTCACGGCGACCGGCGCCTTCAGATAGCTCTCGACCTGCTTGCCCGCGGTGTCGAAATAGGCGATGCGCTTCACCACCAGTGCTTGCGTCTCGGAGGCATTGTGGACGCTCAGCGTCACCGAGAAGTCGACCCGCAGTCTGCCCTGGCTCATCGCGACGCTGGAATAGGCGGGCACATAGAAGCCGCCGGAGACAGCGAGTTCCTCCTTCGGCATCGCTTGAAGCGAATCGGCAAAATTTTGTTCGATATTGACCTTGGGCTGCGCGTGCGCGGGCAGGGCCGACGCGAGCGGGCATAGCAGCGTTGCGAAGGCGACGAGCTCCATCAGCATGTGACGAATTGCTCGTTTGCCGCGCTGCACCCGGTCTCTAGGGTGCGGCGAAACGGACCAATCTGGCATGCACGAGCTCATTCGCGACATCACTCTCTGTATCCTGTTCGCCTGGATGTTGGGGCTAGCAGCCCATTTCTCCCGGCAACCGCTGATCCTGGCCTACCTTATCGCCGGCTTCTGCATAGGTCCATTCGGCGCCGGCTGGGTCAAGTCGCAGGAATCGATCAGCGTCATCTCCGAGCTCGGCCTGATCTTCATGCTGTTCATGATCGGGCTCGAGATCGACCTGAAGAAGATCGTGCGCGCCGGCAAGGTGATCCTGTTCGCGGCGGGCGGTCAGCTTATCGGCGGCTGCCTGCTCGGCATCCTGTTCTTCGCAGGGCTGGGCCTTTCGCTCGGCGGCGGCCATTTCGATGCGCTCTATCTCTGCATCGCCTGCGCGCTCTCCTCGACCGTCATCATCGTCAAGGTGCTCTACGAGAAGCGCGAGCTCGACACCTTGCCCGGCCGCATCACGCTCGGCGTGCTGGTGCTGCAGGACATCTTCGCCATCCTGTTCCTGGCGGTGCAGCCGAGCCTTGCGAATTTGCAAGTCAGCGTCATAGTGCTGTCGATCGGTCGCGTCGCGGTGCTGGTGGCCGCGGCACTTCTGGTCAGCCGCTACGTGCTGCCGCGGCTGTTCCATCAGATCGCCCGCCGTCCCGAGCTGATCCTGCTCGGTGCGCTCGCCTGGTGTTTCCTCGTCGCCGAGACCGCCGAGCAGCTGTCGCTCTCGCGCGAGATGGGCGCGCTGATCGCCGGCGTCTCGCTCTCGACATTTCCTTACGCGCTCGACGTCACGGCCAAGGTCACGACGCTCCGCGACTTCTTCATCACGCTGTTCTTCGTGGCGCTCGGCATGACCATTCCGGTGCCCGGCCTCTCCGTGATCGGGCTCGCGCTGATGATCGCCGCCTTCACGGTGGTGAGCCGCCTCGTCACCACCTTCACGCCGCTCTATCTGATGAAGCAGGGCCTGCGTGCGAGCCTGCTGCCGGCGATCAACCTGGCGCAGATCTCCGAGTTCTCGCTGGTGGTGATCCAGACCGGCGTCAGCGACAACCACATCGCGCCGGAGACGGCGAATGCGGCCTCCTTCGCCTTCGTGGTGCTGGCCGTACTCTCGACCTTCGTCATGACGCGCAGCGACGAGATCACCCGCTGGGCCATCGGCCCGCTCAAGCGGATCGGCCTGCGCGATCTCGACCATGGCAACGGCCATGCGGAGGAGGGACACGAGGGCGGTCACGGCGAGGCGCGCCGCATCGTCATCCTCGGCTTTTTCCGCGCGGCGAGCGCGCTATTGGCCGAGATCGAACGGCAGGCGCCGGTCCTGCTGGAGCAGATCACGGTGATCGACTTCAACCCCCATGTGTACCAGACCCTGCTCTCGCGTGGCCTGCACGTGATCTATGGCGACATCAGCAGCGCCGACACGCTGCTCCATGCCGGCATCGGCAAGTCCGAGATGATCATCCTCAGCGTGCCGGACGCACTGCTGAAGGGCGCCAGCAACGAGAAGCTGGTCCGCCACGTCCGCACCCTCAACCCCAACGCCCTGATCGTCGCCACCGCCGATCTGCTCTCCGATGTCGGCGAGCTCTATGCGGCTGGCGCCAGCTACGTCACCGTGACCCGGCTCAGCGACGCCCATGAATTGTTTACGGTGATCGAGGCCGCCCAGGCGGGCCTCTTGGCCGACAAGCGCGCCGAGCTCGATACGCGGCTCGGCGAGCGGCGCGAAGTGCTGCCCTGACCGTTGCCGGCCGTCTTCCGTCCGGGCGAGGCGCGCCTATATCGCTGGTATCTTCGGTGCAAGCCTGAAAGCCCGCCTGGGAGCGGCCCTCGGGCATATGCGGTTGCATCCAGGCCACTAGCGCTTGGGGCCAAGTCCGGCTAAGGCGTCCATCAACGCCGGCCTATAACCAATAGAGATTGGGACATGCCCGATACCGTCCAGGAAGTTCTGCAGGCCTTTGCCCGGGGCGAGCTCGTCGTCGTGACCGATGATGATGATCGCGAGGGCGAGGGCGATCTGATCGTCGCCGCTTCATTCTGCACAGCGGAAAAGATGGCCTTCATCATCCGCCACACCTCCGGCATCGTCTGCGCGCCGATCACCAC
>JAEWHT010000170.1 GCA_023387695.1 Pseudomonadota bacterium
ATGCGCGCGGCGCGAACACGACGGAAGATCCGGGTGATCCCACGACAAAACTCTCGCCGGCGCCGCTGCTGGTGCGCACGCGTGGTGCGGAGATCGGCGTGCGCAGCAGGATCATTCCCAACCTCGACACCTCATTCAGCGTCTTCATTCTCGACCAGGATTCCGAGATCCTGTTCTCCGGCGACGCTGGCGATACGGAAGCGACGCGTGCCAGCCGCCGTTACGGCTTTGAATGGACCAACCATTACCGCCCGCGCTCGTGGATCGATATCGATGCCGATCTCGCGATGACGCATGCGCGCTTTCGCGGCGATGACAATGACCAGGCCGCAGTCTATGCCTCGCTCGCTGGCTATCCCCAGGCGCAGATCGGCAACGCGCCCGGCAATTACATTCCGAATGCGCCGCCGATGGTGGCGTCGGCCGGCATCACGCTCGGCGAGAAGACCGGTTGGTTCGGCGGTGTGCGCTGGCGCTACCTGGCGTCAAGCCCGCTGACGGAAGACAACGCGTTCCGTTCGTCCGCGACCAGCATCTTCAACGGCCGCTTCGGCTATCGGGCCGACAATGGCTGGCGCATCCAGCTTGATGTGCTCAACCTCTTCAACACGCAAGCGAACCAGATCACCTATGCCTATGGTTCCCTGCTCAAGACCGACACGCTGTACAATCTCTGTACTGGCGGCGTTGCGCCTGCTGCGGTCTGCCAGAACGGCGTGATGGATTACGTGCTTCACCCGGTCGAGCCGCTGACATTTCGGCTCACCGTTGCTGGGGCGTTCTAGGCCGACGCGGCGTTCGCTATCTGCTCGCCCGGCTGATCGTCGGCATTGGGATCGCCAGGCGCGGTGGCCCAGGCCAGTTCAACCAGCGTCACGAACCTGCGGCCGCCGCCGTCGAGCTGGACCACGATCAGGCCCTGCTCCTCCATGTAGCCGAGCAAACGTTGTGCCCGGCGCAGCGAATGCGAGCCATAAGCGCGCGCGATCGCGGCATCGCCAGGGCACGGCCAGCCTTCCTTGGCGGCGCGCGCGATCATCATGAACACGCCCTGCATGTCGTCGGGCAGGATCGAGGCGCGCAATGTCACTTCCTGCCACGCGTCGTCATCAGCGATCTCTGTGCCGAGCCCGGCGCGTGCATGGGTCAGCATGCGGCGGAATTCGCCGAGGTCGGGAACGGACGCACCCAGCCCTTCGATGCGGCAGCGGACCACGAACTCCTGATAGAGCATGCCGATGGCGCGGAAGCCGGCATCGGGCGCGGCGAGCACGGCGCGCAACGTGCGATCCACACGCTCGCGCCGCTCGGCCAGCTCCTCGGCACTGACGGGAATCTCGACCACTTCAGGGCTGATCTCGGGCGTAGCTGCCTTTGCCGCGCGGAGCTGCTCGAGCAGGTCCGGCGCCGGCCGGCGCTGCGCGCGGCTCGCATCCGGCGGCGGCGCGGCCAGGATCACCGCGCGCGCATCTTCAAGTGTCGCCTCCGGCAGCGGCATCAGCCGCGGCGTTGAATTGCGCGGGGAGGTGTCGGTCGGACCGATGTTCAGCCGCAGCGGACGGCGCGACAGCGCAGGTCCCAGCGCCATGAATTGCCCGCGTTCGAGATCGCGGAAGGCTTCCGCCTGTCGCCGCTCCATGCCGAGCAGATCAGCAGCGCGTGCCATGTCGATGTCGAGGAAGGTTCGGCCCATCAGGAAGTTCGAGGCTTCCGCCGCGACGTTCTTTGCGAGTTTTGCCAGACGTTGCGTCGCGATGATACCGGCAAGGCCGCGCTTGCGGCCGCGGCACATCAGATTGGTCATGGCGCCAAGCGATAGCTTGCGCGCTTCGTCCGAGACTTCGCCCGCAACGGCCGGTGCAAACAGCTGCGCCTCGTCGACGACCACCAGCATCGGGTACCAATGATCGCGCTCGACGTCGAACAGACCGCCGAGGAACGCGGCTGCGCGCCGCATCTGGTTCTCGGCATCGAGCCCCTCGAGATTAAGCACGGTGGAGACGCGATGCAGCCGGGCGCGCTCGCCGGCGACCTGAAGGCCGCGCTCGGTGTGATCTTCGGCGTCGATCACGAGATGACCGAAGCGCTCGGCCAGTGTGACGAAATCGCCTTCGGGGTCGATGATGGCCTGCTGCACCCAGGGCGCGCTCTGCTCGAGCAGGCGCCGCAACAGATGCGACTTTCCGGAGCCGGAATTGCCCTGCACCAGGAGACGGGTCGCCAGCAGTTCCTCGAGGTCCATGGCCGCCCCGGCGCCTGCCGTGGTCAGCCCCATCTCGATCGCAACCGTCATGTCCCGACTCAAGTCCCCGTCATTCGCGGCAAGGGACTTATCAATCGAAGCGGGATGCGTCGAGTGAAACAGGTGGGAACGCGACGCGTTGCCCACGGCGGAATTTCAGTCGAGATTTGAAAGCCGTAGAAGTGCGGGCTGGAATGAACGTCAAATCGGCGACGCAGCCAAATTTCGGCTAATCAGCAATCGCGGCGAGGAGGGTGATCGTCAGCTCTGTCCGCACGGCGGAATATCCGGCGCCGCCTTGTATGCATTATCCCAGTTGCCATCCCTGGCCAGTTTGCCTTAGATGTTGCAACGCACCCGCGAGCAACGGCCGGGGCTCAAAAATCACACATCATACTGAGGGGACGACCATGGCGCGCAACGTTCTGATTCTGGGTGCTTCCTACGGCTCCTTGCTGGGCACCAAGCTGCTGATGGCCGGGCACAATGTGACCCTGGTCTGCCGCTCCAAGACCGCGGAGCTGATCAACCGTGACGGGACTGAGGTGCGCATCAAGCTGCGCGACGAGGCCGTGCATCGTGCGATCTTCTCGCGCGACCTGCCCGGCAAGCTCGATGCAGTGACCCCGCAGAATGTCGACGTCTCGCGCTACGACCTGGTCGGCTTGGCGATGCAGGAGCCGCAATACACCAACCACACGGTCCGCATGCTGATGGTCAAGATCGCCGCGGCGAAGCTGCCGTGCCTGTCGATCATGAACATGCCGCCGCTGCCTTATCTCAAGCGCATCCCGGCGCTCGCTGACATGGATCTCGAGGAGGCCTACACCAATGCGCAGGTGTGGGAGCGGTTCGAGCCGGGGCTGGTTACGCTGTGCTCGCCCGATCCGCAGGCCTTCCGTCCGCCGGAGGAAGCCGCGAATGTGCTGCATGTCGGCTTGCCGACGAACTTCAAGGCTTCGGTCTTCGCCGACGAGAAGCACAACAAGATGTTGCGCGAGCTCGAGGCCGACATCGACGCGGTGACGCTCGACGGCAAGGATGTGCCGGTGAAGTTGAAGGTGTTCGATTCGCTGTTCGTGCCGCTGGCGAAATGGTCGATGCTGCTCACCGGCAATTATCGCTGCATCACACCGAACGAGCCGCAGTCGATCCGCGATGCCGTGCATGGCGATCTCGCGCGTTCGCAAACGATCTACGACCATGTCGACGCCGTCGCACGCCGCCTCGGCGCCGATCCGGAAGACCAGGTGCCGTTTGCGAAATACGCCAAGGCCGCCGAAAGCCTACTCAAGCCGTCATCTGCCGCACGCGCGGTGGCGAGCGGTGCGCCCTTCATCGAGCGCGTCGACCTGCTCGTGAAGCTGATCTCGCATCAGCTCGGTACGCCGAACGCCGAGATAGACCGCACGGTCGAGACCGTCGACCAGAAACTGAACGAGAAGATCGTGCAGGGTGGATCGGGCGCGCAGTAAGCGCGCCGCTGTGCGTCCGGGACCCGGAAGCGCGCGGCGTTATCCCTGACTTGCCACGCGGGCTCGGTCGAGGTGTTCCTCGATCTTGGGACGGTCGCGGGTGCGCTCGAAGCTCGTGCACAGCAGCTCTGTCTCCTCGAGCGAGACGGGGGCGCGGTACAGCCTGCACATGAACTCGGCTGCGGTGCGTCCCTTGCCCGTACTGGGACTGCGTTCAGCCAGGAACATACAGTCGCGGCAGACGCTCGCATCGAGCCGCTGGTGGGCTGCATCAAGATGATTGAGAACCTCGCGCAGCGAGTCTCGTAGCCTGAGGCGCTCATCGTTCTCGAGAGCCTGGACCGCATTGACCACGTGATTGATCGGGTCGTGCTGGCTCAGGCATTTCTCACCCTGCGGGGTCACGTGCAGCACGACAGAGCGCTTGTCTTCCTGCGACGGCTTTCGCACCAGGAAGGACTTGCTCTCCAGCGTCTTCACGATCTGCGACGCGGTTGCCCTGGTGGCGCCGATGAAGCCGGCGAGCGCAGACGGCGTGCGCGAGAAGCGATTGGCGCGGCCGAGAAAGCGCAGTGCCATCCACTCCCGATCACGCAACCCGTGTTGATTGCCTTCGAAATACCAAGCTCTGGCCGCCTGAACCAGCAGCTCGACCGCTTCGCGTGCCAACGGCATAAATTCCTACCTTGCCCCGGGAATCGCATGTGCGGCGCCCCGAAGCCGCTTTCCGTCATGGCGCACGAATGTCTCGCGAGAAGCTGGACGCTCAGCCGTGTCTGACGAATGTCTGATGCCCGTAGTCCGCGCAAAGGCTAGGACTGCGTGGCATTCGACCTGGACTGGTGAGCGTCGCAGAATACTGCACGAGAAACGGTGCTGCCGATGCCATGCCGACCGCAGATTCGTCGAACGCAAGTCCGATTTGCCAGTATTTCCCGACGCTGGATCGGAGTTGCTCAACCGAAGCCCCTGAGTTCAAGTCACACGCAGACGTTTCTTTTGTTCCGTTGAAACGATGAATGAGCTTCTCAACAAAATCAAGTAGAGACACTACGTTAGAGCCGATGTCGTTGCAGACGAATGTAACGTTCAAGACAATCGCGCTCTTCAGGACACATGTGGGTGAACGTAATACACAGTCAAACAAGCCCGATGCGCGTAGTTCTACGCTTGTTCGACTGCACGGATATTGCTGTCTGTCGTTGATGCAGGTTGATCGATGCTTGTGCACGGCAGCCGATGTACATCACGAGAATCATCCACAACTTCCGCGATCTGCTCGCGGAATCGCCAAGTTGGCGTCAGGGGAATTTGCGGGGAATGCACGCGGCGGTTGTTATCGCGTTTAACCCGGAGTATCATCCACGCATTGCTTTCCGCGAAGATGCTGATCGGCTCATCCGAACGGCTGAGATTCGCGTGGCGAAAGTTGCCGACGATCAAACGCATATGCAGTCTGTGCCACGACATGTGTGTGACGCGCGCGACATGCGTGCGCGTCGCCTGTGCAACGTCACGCCTGGCTGGCTGCCTCGTTGCTAGTCGCCCTTGAGCATGTCCCTGAGCTCGCGGAACGGGTCGGCACTCGGCGCAGCAGAGGCGTCTTGTCGCATGGCGTTGTAGATTCGCGGGACCATGTCGACCGCCTGGTCGAGCCCCGAATCACGACCTGCCTGATATCCGCCCATCAGGCGTAGGTCACGAGTGTCCTCATATTTGGCGATCAGGGTGCGCAATTTGCTCACCAGTTCGCGCTCCTCGGGATCCCAGACGTTGTGGGCGAGGCGGGAGACCGAGGCCAGCACGTCGACGGCGGGATAGCGCGCCTGGTCGGCGATGTGCCTGGAGAGCACGATGTGCCCATCCAGTGTGCTGCGAATGGTGTCGGCGATCGGCTCGTTGTGGTCGTCGCCGTCGACCAGCACGGAGAAGATGCCGGTGATCGTGCCGGAGCCTTCTTCGCCAGGCCCGGCGCGCTCCAGCAGGCGCGGCAAATCGGTGAAGACCGTCGGCGCATAACCGCGGGCCACCGCGGGCTCGCCAGCCGCAAGCGCGACCTCGCGAGCGGCATGGGCGAAGCGGGTGATCGAATCGACCACGAGCAGCACCGATTCGCCGCGGTCGCGGAAATATTCGGCCACCGCCATCGCCGTCTTCGGCGCAAGGCGCCGCATCATCGGACTTTCATCACCGGTCGAGACGATGGTGACCGCGCGGTTGCGATCGTTGCCGAGCACGTCCTCGATGAATTCGCGTACTTCGCGGCCGCGCTCGCCGACCAGCGCCAGCACCACGGTGTCAAAGCCCTGGCTGCGGGCGAGCATTGCGAGCAGCGTCGATTTGCCGACGCCGGAGCCGGCAAAGATGCCGACGCGCTGGCCGGCGCAGATCGGGGCGAACAGGTCGATGACGCGGACACCGGTGCGCAGCGGCTTGTGGACGCGTGCCCGCTTCATTGCCGGCGGCGCGTCGGTCTCGGCCGAGACGGCGCGCGATCCCGGGGCGAGCGGTCCCATTCCGTCCAGCGGTGCGCCGAGGGCGTTGATGACGCGACCCTTCCAGCTCGGATCAGGTGCGAATGACAAAGGCGGCATACGGTAAGCGACTGAGCCGAGTCCGCCGGCGAATTGCCGGTCGAATGGCTTGGCCACGATGCCGTCACTGTCGATACGCACGACCTCGCCGATCTGCGGCTTGGCGCCGGTATTGACGCCGATCAGCTCGCCGAGCTTGACCGAACGCGAGAGGCCGGAGACGCGGAAATGCGTCGGCGCGATCTCGGAGATCGCGCCGCTGATGCTTGCCAATGGCGTGCTCTGTTGAAGTTCAAGCAGAGCCCACTCAAGTTGCCGGAGAGCGTTCAAGGAAACCGTCCACCCCAATTACGCGCGACGCGTAGCCTACTTGCTGGGATCGCCCAGCGTCTGGATTGCGTTCCGGAGCGTGCTATCCGTCCCATCGATCAGCGAATTGGTGCTGTCGAAGGCGCGCGAGGCCGACATCAGCTTGGTCAATTCCATCATCGGATTGGCGCTGGAGCCCTCGACATAGCCCTGCTTGAAGCCATCCCGGCTAAAATCGCCGATTGCGGTCGCGGGGCGGTCGGGCGTGACGCCGGAATTGCCGTAGCGGTCGAGATTGGCGTCGGCCGGGATATTGAACAGGCCGATGGTGCCGATCTCGTTGTTGTCCTGGGTGATCGCGCCGCTGCGCGAGATCGCCACCGGACCGCCGTTCGGGTCGAGTGTGAGCTGAGCGCCGCCGGAATCGATCACCGGAAAGCCCGACACCGTCTGCAGGTCGCCATTGGCCGCGATCTGGAGCCGGCCGTCGCGAGTATAGACCGTGCCGTTGGGACCGGCGAACGCGATCCAGCCTTGTCCGACCACGGCGACGTCGAGCGGGTTGCCGGTCTCAGTGATATTGCCGGGCTCGCGCGAGATGATGTTGTCGCCGGGCGACGAGAACGCGACCGGGTTGGCGCCGGCCTTGGACAGCACCGTCTCGAATTTCACGACGTCGGTGCGGAAGCCGGATGTGTTGACGTTGGCGACGTTGTTGGCGATCGTCTGGAGCCGCTTATCGAGCGCGACCTGCGCCGACAATCCCACATAGAGAGCCGATTGCATTTCTTACCCTGTTGAACTGGCTTACCTGCCGAACTTGATGTTCTGAAGTGTCGTGAGCATGTCGGTGTCCAGGCTGACCGACGACGTGGATGCGCCGGTGATCAGCACCAGCGCGGGGTTGCTCGACGTGTCACTCTGGGCCTGGTTCGCATCCCACAGCGCGGCGAAGCGCTGTACGAATTTGGTGACCTTGGTCGGGTCCTGGAAATCGGTGAGATTGATCTTGTCCGTGATCATCTTGGCCTGCATGTCGATGTCGGACGAGCTGATCATCGACGACCAACCCTCTGCGGTCTGCACCACCTGGGTCAGGGCCTTGTCTGCGAGGATTTGGTAGGGGCTCGTGATCGAGGAGGCCTTGCGCGTAAAATAGAGCGCCAGCCGCAGACCCTCGTTCTGATCGCCGGCATTCTGCTCCAACGTCTGGGTCGCATACTGGCTGGCCACATCGGTCGTGGCCGCGGTGGCCTGGGTCGCGTTGGAGCCGAGCGCTGCGAAATTGAACGCGGCGGCGAAGTCCCGGTAGCGGCTGTCGCTCAGCTTGTTGGCGAAGGTGTCCGAGGTCGCGACGCCCTCGGTCAGCACTTTACGCATGAACGCCTTGGCGTAGATCATGTCGTCCAGGCCAAAGGCCTTCATCGCATACGAGTAGAGCTTATAGTTGTTCAGGAAATCGTCGATACTCTTCACGTTGCCGATATTGGCAAGGTAGTAGGCGGTGTCGCGGCTGACGTCAGGCTGCTGCTCGACCTGAGTCAGCGACTTGCTCATATCGGTGGTCAGCCTGGTGTAGTCCGCGATCGTGGATAGCATGGCACGCGCCCCTTTGGCCGCTCTAGCGACGTGGGCTCCAAGCTGCCGTGAATTGCTTGCGCGGGGCTGGCCAGCTTGAAGCCAGCTTCGCGCAAGCGTCGCCGACTAGATATCCCCGATGGGATCGGCGATGGAGTGGCGCGTTGCTCAGTTTCGTGGGGATTTTCATCACGGTGGCGGCACTGCTCGGCGGATTTGCCGCCATGGGCGGGCATTTGGCCGTGCTCATGCAGCCATGGGAATTCGTGATCATCATGGGCACCGCGGTTGGCACCTTCATCGTGGCCAATCCGTGGAAAACGGTCACGGACACCGGTGTTGCCTGCATGCAAGCCATCACCGGCGCGGTGCCGGGTGAGCGCTATTATCTCGACCTGCTCGGGGCGCTTCACGCCCTGATGCGCGAGCTGCGCGGCAAGGGCCGCAACGAGGTCGAGGCCCATATCGACGATCCCTCGTCCTCGGAGATTTTCAAGGCGTTTCCGAGCGTGCTCGGGGATCCCGCGCTGCTCCAGTTCATTTGCGACTATGTCCGCCTCAACATCATGGGCAATGCGCGTACCCACGAGATCGAGGCGCTCATGGATGAAGAAATTCATACCATCGTGAAGAGCAAGCTGACGCCCTACCATGCGCTGGTGACGGTGTCCGAGGCGCTGCCAGCGCTCGGTATCGTCGCCGCCGTGCTCGGCGTCATCAAGGCGATGGGCGCGCTCGATCAGTCGCCGAAGCTGCTTGGAGGCTTCATCGGCGCGGCGCTGGTCGGCACCTTCGCCGGCATCTTCCTGTCCTACGGCATCATTTCGCCCTTTGCGCTCAAGATCAAAATGACGCGCGAGAAGAAGTGCCGGCCTTACATCATCGTCAAGCAGACCCTGCTGGCGTTCATGAACGGCGCCATGCCGCAGATCGCGGTCGAGCACGGCCGCAAGATGATCGCCAGCGGCGAGCGTCCGTCGATCGACGTCGTCGAAAACGAGACGATCGCTGGTCCCAAGGCCGTCCCGACCGAGGCTGAACCCAAGGCTGCGCGCGCATGATGATGGAAGACGCCGAGGTCGATCAGCGGAAGCAGCTGCCGAACTATCTGCTGGATGCCGCCGGCATCTCGATCGAACGTATGCCGATGCTCAATGTGATCTTTGATCGCATGGCGGCGTCGTGCACGGACAGTCTGCAGCCGATGGCTGGTACACCCTGTTACTTCTCGGTCAACGGTATTACCAACGATCCGCTTGGCGACATCATCAAGGACTACGAGGGCAACGCGGTCGCCGCCGTGCTCTATGCCGAGCAGTGGGACTCGCGTGTCATCATCATGCTGGACCGCGACTTCGTGTTCACCATGGTCGAGGCGATGTTCGGCTCTGATGGCGCCGAGCCGCCGCTCGATGTCGAGCGGACCTTCTCGAACATCGAGATTCGCCTGGTGCAGGCGCTGTTCGAGCGGTTCGCCAAGGCGCTGCAAACCGCTTTCGCCGGTACGTCCAACGTCACCTTCCGGGTCGAGCGCGTCGAGACGGCGATGGCGTCGCTGGCGATCGGGCGCGCCAGCAACATGTCGATCTGCGCGAACATGATGGTGCAAGCGCTCTACCGTGGCGGCCAGATGTTCCTGATCATTCCGCATTCCGCGCTTAATCCGCTCAGGCAGAAGCTCGCTCACGTCGTCGTCAGTGAAGGCGGCGCGGCCGACCCGCGCTGGCGCGAGCAATTGGAAAGCGAGGTTCACCGTACCGAGGTGACGCTGAGCGCGGTGCTGGACGAGAAGATGATCTCGCTCGAGGACGTCGTGAAGTTCAAGGTGGGGCAAGTGCTCGAGCTAGAGGCCACGCCGCGCACGCTCGCGCGGCTCGAAAGCAACAACCAGGTGCTGTTCTGGTGCCAGATCGGCCAGCTTGATGGCTATTACGCCATGCAGGTGGCAGATCCCGTCGATCAGAAGCGGGAGTTCGTCGATGATATCCTATCTCGTTGATTCCGTGCTGCTGATTGCGCTGGCGTTCACCAGCATGCGGGTGACCCGAATGCACCGTGAGCTGGCGAAGCTGCGCAGCTATCAGGGCGAGTTCTCGACCATTGTCCACGAGACCGCGGGCGCCTTCGACACGGTGATTACAGCGGCGCACGATTCAACCGCAAATCTGGGCCGGCTTGCCAATGTGCTGAGCACCAAGATCGATCAGGCCCATGAGGCGATTGCGGCACTCGATGCGCGGAGCGGCTTGCACGGTGCCGTGACCGTAACCGGCTCTGACGCCAACAAGCATTAAGGCCGCCAGCGGCCGAAGAGACAGATCGGAACGTCGCGACGCTCCGGGAGCGGAAATACCAAGAGGCGATACCAAATGGCGCAATCCTTCGACTACGAATCTGCAACAGCATCTGACGATGCCGAGACGTCTCCGCTCGAGCGACTGGCGGAGATCGCCGCGCGTACCGCCGATGAGGCCGGCAAATTCGCCAATGTCGACGCCATCATGCGTATTCCCGTCACCATGCAGGTGGTGCTGGGGTCGGCGACGATCCCGGTGGCTAACCTCATGAAGCTCGGTCGCGGTGCAGTGGTCCCGCTGGATCACCGGGTCGGCGAGCCTGTGGACGTCGTGGTCAACGGCCGCGTCGTCGCCCGCGGCGAGGTGGTCGTGGTCGAAGAAGACAATTCACGCTTCGGTGTTTCGCTCACCGAGATCGTCGGACCGCTGGGGCAGAGTGATTCCTGACCATGGCTGCACAGGTCGGTATCGCGCCCATCAAGCAGCGAGGCGTTGCCACGCTGGGTGGAACGGAAAAGGTCGCGGCACTCCTGCTGGCCATGGGCCGGCAGGCGGCCGCGAGCGTGCTCGCGCAATTCGAGCCTCAGGATATCCGGATCGTCACCAAGGCCGCGGCTGAGCTGCGGCCGATCACGGCGCAGGAACTCGAAGCGATCGTCGAGGAATTTGCTCAGCAATTTTCGATGGGCGCCAATATTCTCGGCACCATCGGCGGCCTCGAGGCGGTGCTCAACGACGTGCTTCCCGCCGACCAGGTCTCGGCGATCATGTCGGACCTACTCGGCAATTCGAGCCGGTCGGTGTGGGATCGCGTTTCGTCGGTATCGGAAAATTCGCTGGCGACGTATCTCTCCAAGGAGCATCCGCAGACCGCGGCGCTGATCCTGTCCAAGGTCAAGCCGTCCTGCGCCGCCAAGGTGATGAGCCAGTTGCCGTCGAGCCTGCGCAACGAGCTGATGCGACGTGTGCTCAGCCTCAAGCCGATCGTCGACGACGCGCTGAAGGTCCTCGAAAAAACCCTGCACGAAGACCTCACGCTCAATTTCGCCCGCAACCTCGGCGCCGATACCTACGCCCGCGTCGCGGATATCATCAACAAGATGGAGCGCGGCCACATCGAGGACATGCTGAAGAGCCTGTCGGAGAAGCGACCGAAGTCGGCCGAAGTGCTGAAGGAGCTGCTGTTCACCTTCGACGATGTCATCAACCTGGCGCCGAAGGCGCGCACGATGATCTTCGACCAGGTGCCGACCGATCGTATCGTCGTCGCGCTGAAGGGCACCGACAAGCAGTTCCGCGAATTGATCCTGTCTGCGGTTGCCTCGCGTGTCCGTCGCGTCGTCGAGCACGAACTTGCCATCGGCGAGCCCTCGAACCAGCGCGACGTGCTGGAAGCGCGCCGCGTGATCACCGACCTTGCCCTCGACCTCGCGGAGAAGGGTGAAATCGAGCTCAACCCCGACCAGGAGGATGAGCTGGTCTTCCGCTGACCGCTAAACAGGCATGGCAGAGTCATCCGACCAGGAGAGTAAGACAGAAGAGCCGACCGAGAAGAAAGTCCGTGATGCGCTCGAACAGGGCAACATTCCGGTCTCTCGGGAGGCATCCATGTTCGCGTCCATGGCGGCACTGATGGTGATCCAGACGTTCCTGATCGGGCAGGGCGTGCAGCGACTGACGCCGACCCTGAAGAGCTTTATCGACGAGCCTGACGAATTCCGGCTCAGTACCGGGGCGGACGCACTGAACGTTCTCACCGTGGTGGGCCTCGAGGCACTGCGGTTTCTGGTGCCGCTGGTCGTCATCCTGGCGGTGTTCGGGTTGGCATCTTCGCTGCTGCAGAACGCGCCGCGCCTGGTGCTCGACCGGATCCTGCCGGATTTCTCTCGAATTTCTCCGGCCCGCGGGTGGAGCCGCATTTATGGAGCGCAGGGCCTGGTCGAGTTTGCCAAGTCGATGTTCAAGCTCGCCTCGGTGACCGTGGTCGTCTGCTTCGTGTTGCGATCGTCGGAGGCGAGGGCGTTCGAAGCGATGTACACCGATCCTGTGGCGCTGCCGGAAATGATCCTCACGATCGCGATGCGGATCGTGTCGGCGATCTGCATCGCGACGATCGTGCTGGTCGCAATTGACCTCGCCTGGGCGCGGTTCCATTGGCGTCGCGAGCTGCGCATGACCAAGCAGGAGATCAAGGACGAGCACAAGCAGGCTGAAGGCGATCCGCTGATCAAAGCGCGCCTGCGCTCGCTGGCACGTGACCGTTCGCGCCAGCGCATGATCGCGGCCGTGCCACGCGCGACGCTGGTGATCGCGAACCCGACGCACTTTGCAATCGCCTTGCGATACAGCCGCGACGAAAATCCGGCGCCGCTCGTGGTAGCCAAGGGCATGGACGTCATCGCGCTCAAGATTCGCGAAGTCGCCGAGCAGAACAGGATCCCCGTCATCGAGAACAGGGCGCTCGCGCGCGCTCTCTACGAGGCGGTACAGGTCGACCAGGTGATCCCGGCCGAATTCTTCCGCCCGGTCGCCGAGATCATCTACTTCCTGCAGTCGAAGCAAACGCCGCGTCCCGAGAAAGTTCAGTAGATTTCCGGGGACGGTGCTTCGCGCAAAAGCTTGACGAAAGCTTAACGCCCTAGGGTTCTCCCGAATAAACCAAAATGGGGCTGTCGTGGGACCGCTTTATCTCTTCGAACTCGCATCGTCGCAGGCCCGCTGGCTCGAGCTTCGCCAGTCGACGATTGCCACCAACGTCGCCAATGCGAATACGCCGGGCTTCAAGGCGCGCGACGTTGAGCCGTTCAACAAGGTGCTTGATGCCATGCCGGTGCGGTTGGCTGCAACATCGCCCGCGCACATGCAGCTGTCTCCCGCTGAAACCGATACGCGCGCGACCGCCAAGAAAGACAGCTGGGACGTTGTCCACTCCGGCAACTCCGTCAGCCTTGAGCAAGAGATGATCAAGGGCAGCGACGTCAATCGCGATTATTCAATGAACTCGGCGATCGTGCGTTCGTTCAACCGCATGGTCCTGACCAGTGCGAAGACCTGAGGTGAACTGATATGCTGGATGCTCTCTCGGCTTCATTGACGGTCGCAAGCTCGGGACTGGAAGCGCAGTCGACCCGCATGCGCGTGGTGTCGGAAAACCTCGCCAATGCGAGCTCAACCGGGCGCACCGCCGGTGCCGATCCCTATCAGCGCAAGACGATCACGTTCGATGCGGCGATGGACCGCGCGTCCGGCACTCAGTTGGCGAAAGTGAAGGAGATCGGGGTCGATACGACGCCCTATCGCGTCGAGTATGACCCCGGACACCCCGCGGCCGATAAGGCGGGCTACGTGAAGATGCCGAACGTCAACATGATGATCGAGATGGCGGACATGCGGGAAGTCAACCGGTCCTATGAAGCCAATCTTCAAGTCGTGAAACAGGTGAGATCGATGCTCGGCATGACCATCGATCTCCTGAGGAGCTGACAATGCTAGAGGCGATCGCATCCACCGCAATCAACGCAGGGCAGGCGGCCTCTCGCGTCGTCGAGACGCAGGCCATTGCGCCTCCGGCGACGCCTTCGGTGCAGTCCACCGACGACGTCGGCTTCGATTCCGTGATGAAGCAAGTGACAACGGACGCAATCGGGACGTTGAAGGCCGGCGAAGCCGCATCGATCTCGGCCATGCAGGGCAAGGAATCGACCCGAAAGGTCGTCGAAGCGTTGATGTCGGCCGAGCAGGCCTTGCAGACGGCCGTCGCGGTTCGCGACAAGGTCGTGCAGGCCTACCAGGAAGTCGCCCGGATGACGATCTGATTTGAAGGAGTGACATTGTGAAATCGCTCGCCATCGCGGCCACGGGCATGAATGCCCAACAGACCAATATCGAAGTCATCGCGAACAACATCGCCAACATCAACACCACGTCGTTCAAGCGTGCGCGTGCGGAATTTACCGATCTGTTCTATCAGATGGACCGCATGCAGGGCGTTGCGAACGTCAACGGCGCATCGCCGATCCCTGAAGGCGCCAATCTCGGTCTCGGCGTCAAGTCGGCGGCTATCCGCAAGCTACACATCCAGGGCGCGCTGACGCAGACCGGCAACCCTTATGACCTTGCGATCAACGGTCGCGGCTGGTTCCAGGTGTTGGGTCCGAACAACGAGGTGCAATACACCCGAGCCGGTTCGTTCAACACCAACGCCACCGGTCAGTTGGTGACCATGGACGGCTATCTGCTGGACCCCAACATTACGGTGCCGCAGGGTACGGTGCAGGTCACCGTCAACCAAACCGGGCAGGTCTTCGCCAAGCTGGATACTGAGGTCAATCCGCGGCAGATCGGTCAGCTCAACCTTGCCAATTTCGCCAACGAAGCGGGCCTCGAGCCCCTCGGCAGCAATCTCTATCGCGAGACCACCGCGTCGGGTGCGCCGGTCGTTGGCCTGCCCGGCGATGCCGGCTACGGCAAGATCAACCAGCAATATCTCGAAGCCTCGAACGTCGACCCCGTCAAGGAAATCACCGAGTTGATCTCGGCGCAGCGCGCCTACGAGATGAATGCCAAGGTCATCCAGGCGTCGGATGACATGGCCCAGACGGTATCGAAGGGTCTCAGTCGCTAGTTCCGGTGTGTCCATGTTGAACAGGGTGGGCCTGATCGCGCGTGGGTTGGCCGCCGCGCTGCTGGTTCTCGTCTCGTCGCGCTTCGCCGCGGCAGACGAACGGCGGCTTCCCGTGCCGGCGGTGTCAATTCGCGCCGGCGAGCTGATCAGGGATGATATGATCACCGAGCGCGTCTTTGATCCGAATGCGCTCGGTGTCGCCATGTTCATCGAAGGACGTCAGGTCCTTGTCGGCCGCATGGCACGGCGCGCGCTGTTGCCTGGGCAACCGATCCCGACCAATTCGGTGGAGGATCCCTTCACCATCGCCCGCGGCGCCATGGTCAAGGTGGTGGTCGAAGACTCGGGCCTGTCGATCGTGGCTTACGGCGCGGCGATGCAATCGGGTGCGCCGGGTTCGCTTATCACCGTACGCAATACCGATACCGGTGTGATCATCAGGGCCATCGTCCAGCCGGACGGCACCGTCAAGGTCGTGGACGGGTCATGACCAGATTCCTGATCGCCCTCGTCCTCATCCTCTCCGCTGCAAGCGCCGAGGCTGCTGTCCGTATCAAGGACATCGCCGATATCAAGGGGTTGCGCGAGAACCAGATCGTGGGCTACGGCCTCGTGATCGGGCTCAACGGCACCGGCGACACCCTGCGCAATGCGCCGTTCACCGAGCAGTCGCTGCAGTCGATGCTCGAGAACATGGGCATCAACGTCCGCAACGAGACGAGCAGCACCAACAACCAGTCGCGGCCGACGACGCTGCGGACGCGCAACGTCGCCGCCGTGATGGTGACCGCGGATCTTTTGCCTTCGATCGGTCCGGGCGAACGGATGGACGTGACGGTGTCGTCGCTGGGCGATGCGACGTCGCTGCTCGGCGGCACGTTGGTGATGACGTCGCTGCGTGCGGCGGACGGAGCGGTCTACGCGGTCGCGCAGGGCGCAGTCACAGTCGCCGGCTACAGCGTCGGAGGCCAGGCGCAGAACGTGAGCCAGGGTACGCCGACGGCCGGCCGCATTCCGAACGGCGCGCTGGTCGAGCGCGAAGTGCAGGGCAACCTCCACGAGATGGAGTACCTGGTGCTTGAGCTGAAGAACCCTGATTTCGTCACCGCAACGCGGATCCTCGATGCCGTTAATCGCTATGCTGGTGGCCGCTATCGTGCCCAGATCGCCTTTGAGCGCGATTACCGGACGATCGTGTTGTCCAAGCCGCGTTACGTCGGACCGGTCCGCTTCCTCGCCGAGATCGGTGAGCTGACCGTCGAGCCCGACACGCCGGCGCGGGTGGTGATCAACGAACGTACCGGCACGGTGGTGATCGGGCGCGATGTGCGAATCTCGACCGTTGCTGTCACGCACGGCAATCTGACGGTCCGCGTCACCGAGCTGCCGGTGGTGTCGCAGCCGGCGCCGTTCTCTCAAGGACAGACGGTCGTCGTTCCCCAGACCGTCGTCGAGGCCAACGAGGCCGGGTCGCAAGTTGCGATCCTGAGCGGCGTGGATCTTCAGCGCCTGGTACGCGGGCTAAACCAGATCGGATTGAAGCCTTCCGGTATCATCGCGATCCTCCAGGCAATCAAGACGGCCGGCGCGTTGCAGGCTGAAGTCATCGTGCAATGATGCACAAGCGTGGTGCAAGCTTGGTCGCTCAATGCTGTGGTCTCGACCGAGAATCGCACGCGAGCCGATGCTGAAGTTGGATCATAGAGCGCAACTCATTCTTCTCGCCGCGATGTTCGCGCTCGCGGGCATCTCGCCGGTGCTTGCGTTGGACGAGCCGAAGGCTTCGAAGCCGCTTAATCTGCTCTCGTTCGCGCGCGCTCGCGCGCCCGGGCCGCAGAAGCCGCAAGCGCCAGCGACGCCGGTTCCAAGCGATAAGTCACGGGCAACGGCCTGGGCGGCGGAAGACGCCAGTCCCGCGACGACCGGCGCGGTGCCGGCGGCAGCACCTTCGCCGACGCCAGCTCCCGCACCTGTGCCACGCCCGGCGAAGCCCGGCAGCGTCACGGCGCCGCCGAAGCCGGCGCCGGCCCAAGCCGCTGCACCTGCAGACAACGAGGTTGCGCTGTTTTGCAGCAACGTCGCCGATCCCGCCGTCGATGCCAGGCTCGCCTGGCAGTTGAAGGAGCTGGAAAAAGCCGAGAGCCAGCTGCGTGAACGGATCGCCGAAGTCGAAGCCAAGCGCGCCGAATACGAGAAGTGGATGGCGCTGCGCGACGACTTCCTGAAGAAGGCGGAAGCCGGCGTCGTCGAAATCTATTCGCGCATGAAGCCGGACGCGGCCGCGACCCAGATCGCCGGCATGGCGGACGAGACTGCCGCAGCTGTGCTCGCCAAGCTCAGCCCAAGGAGTTCAAGCGCGATCTTCAACGAGATGGAGACCGGGCGCGCAGCACATCTTGCGGACGTGCTCGGTGGCATGCGCCGCGTGGATGACGGAAAGACCAAGTAAATGAAGACGCCGTTCCTCATCCTGTCGCTGTTGCTTCTGGCCGGATGCTCCCATGATCCCGCGG
>JAEWHT010000204.1 GCA_023387695.1 Pseudomonadota bacterium
CGGTCATCAAATCCCAGCCGGCCGGCAGCGGCAGAGCTACGTCGTCGGACATCTTGGCCTCGAAGGCCCGGCCTGCGGCGCGCGATAGCATCCCGAGAGCGCCGCAGATCAGGCGTTCGCCGACATATTCCGGCGTGCAACGGTTTCTGGTCGCCCACCAGGTATCGTCGGTAGGCGTGTTCGGCCCTGACGTGCGGTACCACCCGACATCGATGCCATCAGCGGCCCCGTCCCGGACCGGATCCGGCGTCACGGGGATCGCCATCGCAGCCGTCGCGGCAATCAGGCTGACCGCGAGCACGAGACCTGGCATTCGACGATTCATTTTTTCAGCGATCCCAATTTTTCGCGATTCTGTGGGCCGAGATAACGATCCTGAGCTTGGTCGCGACGATCGCAAAAAATGTTCACTGTTCCCGTCGCTTGATGACGCACCGCGTCATCAAGCGTCTTGCATCGCTGGGAGATGCAAAACGGCGCTTGCGTTCGACGGGCAGTGGATGATCAAATCCCTGATCGGAATACCTGCGTTGGGGGACAGATGATGTTCAGGATGATTGCGATCGTCGCGGGGTTGGGGCTGGCGCTCGCGGCCCCAGCGGAGGCTCAGACCCCGCGCAAGGGCGGAACCATCCGCATGACGGCGCCTTATGGCTCGAGCTTCACGAGCCTCGACATCCACACCACCCAGCGCGCCCAGGACGAGATCTACGCCAAGGGCCTGCATCGCTCGCTCTACATCTGGGACTCCGCGGAAGGTAAACCGGTTCCTGAACTTGCGAAGGAGGTCATCGTCTCCGGTGGCGGGCTCGTTCAAACCTTCAAGCTCCGCGACGACGCCTATTTCCACAACGGTCGCAAGATGACGGCTGACGACGTCATCTGGTCGTTCAACCGCATCATGGACGGTACCAAGGCCTATCCCGGCGCGCGCTATGTCCGCATCATCGAGGGCGCGGCGGCTGTCGAGAAGGGGCAGGCGAAGGAGATCTCCGGCCTGAAGAAGATCGACGACTTCACCGTCGAGATGAAGCTGACCGAGAAGGTCGAGCCCGGCTTCTATTTCTTCACCGCACTGACCTCAATCTATCCGGCCGACGAGGCCGCCAAGGACAGCTTCATCCAGCATCCGATCGGCCTCGGCCCGTTCAAGTTCGTCGAGCACGTGCCGGGCTCGCGCATCGTGATGGAGCGTTGGGAGAAATTCTACAAGCCCGGCAAGCCCTATGCCGACAAGCTGATCGTCTCGGTCATGGGTGAGGCCGCGGCCCGCGACGTCGCCTTCCGCAACAAGGAGATCGACACCTCCGTGCTCGGACCGGCGCAATATGTCGCCTATCAGGCCGATCCCAATCTGAAGGGCACCATCGCCGAGGTCGCCGAGGTCTTCACTCGCTACATGGGGATGAATCCCAACTTCAAACCGTTCTCCGACAAGCGCGTCCGGCAGGCGATCAATTACGCGATCGACACCGATTTGATCATCAACAAGCTGGTCAAGGGCAAGGCCTATCGCGCCACCAGCTGGCTGCCGCTGACCTCGCCAGCCTACGACAAGACGATGAAGCCGTACCCCTATGATCCTGCCAAGGCCAAGCAGCTGCTGGCCGACGCCGGTTATCCCTCCGGCTTCGAGTTCGAATGGACCACCAGTCAGAACGAAAGCTGGGGCCTGCCGATCGTCTCGGCCGTGATCCCGATGCTGGACAAGGTCGGCATCAAGGTGAAGGTCAAGCAGGTCGAGGCCGCGGTGCTGTCGGAGGTGGTCCGCACCGGTGACTATCAGGCCTACATCTACTCGCAGCAGACCGGGCCGGACCCTCAGGCCGCGCTGAAATGCTTCCACTCCTCGACGCCGCAATCGGCCTGCAACTACATGATCTTCAAGAACCCCGAGTTCGACAAGATCATGGATGAGGCAGGGCAGTCGGACGACACCGCCAAGCGCACCCAGCTGCTGCAGAAGGCCAATGCGCTGCTCTACGACGAGGCGCCGGTCTGGTTCTTCAACTACAACAAGGCCGTCATGGCGGTGCAGCCCTGGCTCCACGGTGTTCAGCTCAACGCGACGGAGCTGACCCATCAGAACGTCGAGGAACTCTGGGTCGACGAGACCTCGCCTGCAAAGTGACACGCATTCTCGTGCTCCTTCCATCGCCATCCTTTCATCGCCATGAGCGATGGAAGGAGGGAAGAAAGTGCCGATGCTCTCCTTCCTGATCCGTCGCCTTCTGCAGACCATCCCGACCGTGCTCGCTGTCGTGCTGCTGGTGTTCGTGCTGTTCAGCGTCGTTCCCGGCAGCATTGCCTCGTCCATGAGCGACGACGTCGATCCCCAGGTCGAGCTGCGCCTGAAGCAGCAGCTCGGCCTCAACGATCCCGTCTATGTGCGCTTCGGCAATTACATCGCCAAGCTCGCGACCGGCGATTTCGGAACGTCCTTCCGGACCCGCGAGCCGGTGACGAGCATGATCGCCAAGCGCGCGTGGCCGACGCTGCAGCTGATCTTCACGGCGATGGCGTTTGCGGTTCTACTCGGCGTGCCGCTCGGCTTCGTCGCTGCCTTGCGGCCGGGCGGTCTCGTCGACACGCTCGCGATGGTCGTGGCGGTATCGGGGCTCTCCATCGCCAAATTCTGGCTCGGATTGGTGATCATGTATGTCTTTGCCCTGAAGCTCGGCTGGCTGCCGAGTTTCGGCTATGGCGATGGCGGCCTGAAATATCTACTGCTGCCGGCTCTGACGCTCGGCGTCTCGCCAATGGCGCTGTTTGCGCGGACGACGCGGGCCGCTGTGCTCGAGATCATGACCGCCGATTTCGTCCGCACCGCGCGCTCCAAGGGCATGAGCGAGACGCGCGTGGTGAAATGGCATGTGATGCGCAATGCGCTCGTCATCATCCTCACCACCGTCGGCCTGCAATTCGGCGGGCTGATGGGGCAGGCGGTCGTCGTCGAGAAACTATTCTCCTGGCCGGGCATCGGCTCGCTGCTGGTCGACAGCGTCCTGCAACGCGACATCCCGGCTGTCCAGGGCTCCATTCTCGTGGTGGTGCTGGCTTTCCTCGCGATCAATTTGCTGATCGACGTGCTCTACGGCGTGATCGATCCCAGGATCAGATACGCATGAAGCTTCGCGCCAATCTCATCATCGGTGGCGCCTTGTTCGCGCTCGCGATCCTGGTCGGCGTGCTGGCGCCCTGGCTCGCGCACACCGATCCCGTCATGGACGCCAACCTCATGAACGCGGAAGAGCCGCCGAGCTGGACCTGGTGGTTCGGCACCGACGACCAGGGCCGCGACATCTATTCCCGCGTCGTCTACGGCGCGCGCGTGTCGCTGACGGTCGGCATCGTGTCGCAGCTCATCAACAGCGTGATCGGTGTGGCCCTGGGCCTCAGCGCCGGTTACTGGGGCGGTTGGTGGGACGATGTCGTCAACGCCCTCACCAACGTCATGCTGGCGATCCCCTCGCTGATCTTCGCGCTCGCCATCATGGCGGTGTTGGGGCCGGGCCTCACCAGCCTCTTGAT
>JAEWHT010000205.1 GCA_023387695.1 Pseudomonadota bacterium
CGCCTCACCACCGCGACGCATGCGCGGCTGGATTCGCGTCTCGCCTACGGCTTCGTCGCGGGGCCTGGCGTGCATGAGACGAGCGTGACGCGGCCGGATCTGTTCCGCGCCTATCTCACCGAGCAGATCGGCCTCCTGATCCAGAATCACGGCGTGCCTGTCGAGATCGGCGAGTCCGCCGAGCCGATCCCGATCCACTTCGCCTATCGCCGCGACATCAACATCGAGGCCGCGATCACCACCAGCGAGAACTCGCCCGTCGCGCGATCGCTGCGCGATGCCTTCGACGTGCCTGACCTTGCCACCATGGATGATGCGATTGCCGACGGCACGTTCGTGCTTCAAGCGGGCGCGCCCGAACCGCTGTCGCTATTCCGTGCCGCCCGCGTCGACTACTCGCTGCGCCGGCTCTATCACTACACCGGCACCGATCCTGAGCATTTCCAGAACTTTGTGATCTTCACCAACTACCAGTTCTATGTCGATGCGTTCGCGGAGCTTTGCCAGCAGCGACTGCAGTCCGGCGAGGCCGGGCTCGAAGCGTTCGTTGCACCCGGCAACGTCATTACGCGCAGCGACGGCAGCACGACCGGAACAGCGCCTGCACGCACGCCGAACATGCCGGCCTTCCATCTGGTCGCGCCTGACTATCGGGGCATCACCTTGATCAACATCGGCACCGGCCCCTCCAACGCGCGCAATGTCACCGATCACGTCGCAGTGCTGCGGCCGCATGCGTGGTTGATGCTCGGCCATTGCGCCGGGTTGCGTAATACGCAGCGGCTCGGCGATTACGTGCTGGCGCATGGCTATGTGCGCGAGGACCATGTGCTTGACCGCGAGCTGCCGCCGTGGGTACCGATCCCGGCGTTGGCCGAGATGCAAGTCGCCGTAGAGCAGGCGGTCGAGGACGTCACGGGCCTCGAAGGTTTCGAGCTCAAGCGCCTGATGCGCACCGGCACCGTCGCCAGCGTCGACAATCGCAACTGGGAGATCTCGGGACCCGAAGTCATCCGCCGTCTGTCGCAGTCTCGCGCGGTCGCGCTCGATATGGAATCGGCCGCGATTGCCGCCAATGGTTATCGTTTCCGCGTTCCCTATGGCACGCTGCTCTGTGTTTCGGACAAGCCGTTGCATGGCGAGATTAAGCTCGCCGGCATGGCCAGCGAATTCTACCGCCGCCGCGTCGGCCAGCATCTCGAGATCGGCCTGAAGGCGCTGGAGCGGCTCAAGCAGCAGGAGTCGGAACGCTTGCATTCACGCAAGCTCCGCAGCTTTGCTGAGGTGGCGTTCCAGTAAACCGGCCAGAGTTGAGCGAACAATGGCAGGACGCCTGTCTTGCCGGGCTCTTGATGTGCTTGCGTCGATGTTCCGGGAATATCCCTGCCGAGGCAGGGTTATCATCTCGTCCGGGGCGCGGACTTGCAGACATCAGGAGACCACAATGGTCAATCCGATCATCAGGCTTGCCGTTCGCGGCGTGTATCTTGCGGCGCTCGTTGCCGCAGCTGGATCTGCCCCCGTCCTGGCAGCAGGCGGCGGAGGAGGTGGCGGCGGTGGTGGCGGAGGCGGCGGCATGGATCCCTTCGCGAGCCCCAGTTCCAGTCAGAGCACGCCGGCCCCGACCTATCCGTCGCGCACCGGCACCAAGGCCACGCAGAAGGGCAAGAAGCCCAACAACCAGTCGAGCATCGACGATCCCGCATTTGCGGCAGGCTACCGCGTGGCCTACGACACCATCTACGAGCGCAACGACTACACCTCTGCGATCGCGCAGTTGAAGGCACTCGGCCATGATGACAGCGCGAATGTCGCGAACCTGATCGGTTACTCCTACCGCAAGCTCGGTGACTACAAGCAATCGCAGGTCTGGTACGAGCACGCGCTCAAGATTGATCCAAACCACGTGTTGACCTGGCAATATTACGGTCTATGGCAGCTCGAGCAGGGCAATCGCGAGCAAGCGATGTTTCACCTCAGCCGGATCGCGGCGATTTGCGGGACGGATTGCGAGGAGTACAAGTCACTTGCAGCCGCGCTGGACAAGCCAACTGGGACAGCTCTCGCGTACTGAGCCCGACCAGGAAGGCCGGTTGTGACACACCCGCCACTCGCGGGGTGACAAGTCGCGCGAATTTCAGCATTGTCTCGTTCGGGGGCGCGAACGGGACGATTGCATGCCGCTTTTGCGCGACAGGGTCATCGGCCATGACCTCGAACGGCTGGCCTTCCGCTTCACCATGCTGAATGATGGCGAGGCCGTGCAGTGCCAGATCAGCGATGCCGCGATGGACGAGCTCGCCGGCATGCAGGGCACTGAAAGTAGCGCGCGCCAAGCGCAGTTCACCTCACTGCGCGAAACCATCGAACGGATCGCATCGGACCTCTATGACGAGGCGCCTCGGTTCAAGGGCTATGTGGTGCGGATTTTTGTACGGAATTTGGGACGGTGATGCCGCGCCTCGTTCTGGCTTTCGATCTTACTCCGACAGCTTCTTCAGCAACAACTTCAACGCCGTTGCCGCAAACGCCTGCATGTTCGCGAAGCGGTCGTTGCTCCCGGTCTCCAGCGTGATCACCTCCGCCGCAGGCCCCGCGACGGCCATGCAGCTATGGCCGGCGGCATCGCCGTAGCGGTTGCCGGTGGGGCCGGCTGCGCCGGTCTCGGACAGGCCCCAATCGGATGCGAAGCGGCCGCGCATCTGTTCGGCCAGCAGCTTCGCGTACGGCTCCGACGACGAACGAAAGCCCTTCATTCCTTCGTCCGAAATATCCATCAGCACGCGTCGGGCGTCACGGGTGTAGACCACCGCGCCGCCGAGGAAATAAGCCGACGCGCCGGGGACCGCGAGCAGGCTCGCTGCGATCAGACCGCCGGTCGAGGATTCCGCAACCGCAATGGTCTGCTTGCGCGCGATCAGTTTCGCCGCGACCTGTTCCGCAATGCCAACGAGCTCTTTCATCCCTTAACCCCTATTTCCTCGCAACCGAGCTCAGCCTTCCTAGCATATGACAGCAGCCTTGGCCGAGTTGCGGGCGGAGGGCAGGCCTGCTTGAATGGCAGGCAAGAGACTTAAGAGGAAACGTGAGAAGGGAGACGTCATGGCGTCCCTGATAGCGGGTGGCGTGGATTGCGATGTCCATCCGGCCGTACCGCATCTGACCAGCCTGCTGCCCTATCTGAACGATTACTGGCGCGATCAGGTCGCGACGCGCGGCATGGTCGATCTCGTCTCGCAATCCTATCCGAAGAACTCGCCGATCGTGGCGCGGCCCGATTGGCGTCCCGAGACGGGCAAGCCGGGCCAAAACCTCGAGGACATGCAGCACCACGTGCTCGATCCCTTCCAGCTCAAGTTCGCCATCTGCAACCCGCTTTACGGTGTGCAGATGGTGTTCTCCGAGGACATGCAGGCCGCCTTCTGCCGCGCGTTGAATGAGTGGCTCGCGAAGGAATGGCTCGATCGCGATGCCCGGTTGCGCGGCTCGATCGTGATCCCCACGCAAAGCATCGAGAAGGCGGTCGCGGAGATCGAGCGCTGCGTGGCGGACAAGCGTTTCGTGCAAGTGCTGATGCTGGTGATGGGTGACACGCCGCTCGGCAAGCGCGCGCTGTGGCCGATCTACGAGGCGGCGGAACGACACGGTTTGCCGGTCGGTATCCACGCCGGTTCCGCCTATCACAATCCGCCGACCGCCGTGGGCTGGGGTTCCTATCACATCGAGGACTATGTCGGTCAGGCCCAGGCTTTCCAGACCCAGCTCACCAGCCTGATTGTCGAGGGCGTATTCGCCAAATATCCGCGGCTCAAAATGGTGATGCTCGAATCCGGCGTCTCCTGGATCTCGCCTTATCTCTGGCGCCTGCACAAGTTCTGGCGCGGGGTACGGATGGAGACGCCCTGGGTCGATCGCGCGCCGCTCGACATTGTGCGCAGCAACATCCGCTTCTCGTTACAGCCATTTGATGCGCCGCCAGAGGCTGAGACATTAATTCGCTTGTTTGATCATATGCAGTCCGACGAATTGGTCTTATTCTCCACGGACTATCCGCACTGGCAGTTCGACGGCCAGGACGCGCTGCCCGAGGGTCTCACCCCCGATCTCGTGCGCAAGATCATGATCGACAATCCGCATGCCACCTACTCCCGCCTGATCTAGCCCGCTGCCAAAGGAGGCAAGGCGATGAATATCCAGTTCCGCGAAGGCCTAGAGGCCACTTCTCCACTCACTGCGAAGACCGCCATTGCGGACTGCGACATCCATCCGGCACGCGCCACGCGCACGGAGCTTTATCCCTATCTGGCCAAACGCTGGCAGCATCATCTCGAAGTCTATGGCGTCCATGCCTATCAGGGCATGATGGAAGGCCCGCCCTATCCCAAGGCCCAGCCCAACGCCTCGCGCCGCGATGCCTATCCGCCGGAAGGCGGGCCGCAGGGCTCATCGCTCTCCTTCATGCAGAAGCAGCTGCTCGATCCCAACAATATCCAGCTCGGCGTGCTCAATCCGCTCAACACCGGGCAGGGGATCCGCAATCACGAGCTATCGGCCGCGCTGTGCTCGGCGATCAACGACTGGCAGATCGACAAATGGACCAGCAAGGACAAGCGGCTGAAGGCCTCGATCGTCGTCGGCAATGAGGATGGCCTGTCGGCTGCCGCCGAAATCCGCGAGCGCGCCGGCGACAAAAACTTCGTACAGGTGCTGCTGCTCAGCCGCAATGTCGAGCCGCTCGGACAGCGCCGCTATTGGCCGATCTATCAAGCTGCGGAAGAGGCGGGGCTTCCCGTCGGCGTCCACGCCTTCGGATTTGGTGGCAACCCGATCACGCCGTCGGGATGGCCATCCTATTACATCGAGGAGATGGTGGGCCATTCGCAGTGCCAGCAATCGGCACTCGCGAGCCTCGTGCTGGAGGGCGTGTTCGAGCGCTTCCCGAAATTGAAGATGGTGATGATCGAGGCCGGCTTCGGCTGGGCGCCGTCGCTGGCGTGGCGGCTCGACAAGGTTTGGCAGCGGCTGCGTAGCGAGGTGCCGCACGTCAAACGGCCGCCGTCGGAATATATCCGTGAGCAGGTGTGGTGGACCACGCAGCCGATGGAAGATCCTGAAAGGCGCGAGGATCTGTTCGACATCATCAAATGGATCGGCTGGGACCGGTTGCTGTTCGCGACCGACTATCCGCATTGGGATTATGACGAACCATCGCGCGTGCTGCCGGCCGGCGTCAGCGAAGCCAATCGCGAGGCGTTCTATCTCGGGAATGCCAAGAAGCTTTACGGGATGGCTTGATGGCGCGTCATGTGATTGCGCCGGTCGATGAGCTTCCGCCCGGCACGCGAAAATTCCTGGAGATCGATGGACGGCCGATCGCGGTCTTCAACATCAAGGGCGAGTATTTCGGCCTGATGAACCGCTGCCCGCATCAGGGCGCGGCGCTGTGCGAGGGCCCGCTGATTGGTCTCGCGCAGTCAAGCGATCCCGGCGAGATCGAATATACAAAGCTCGGCGAGATCATCCGCTGTCCCTGGCACGGCTGGGAATTCGACATCCGCACCGGCCAATCCTATTGCGACCCCCGCCGCTTCCGCGTGAAGGCGTATCCGGCCCATGTCGAGCCGGGCGCGAGCGTGGTGAAGGGGCCGTATGTCGCGGAAACGATTCCAGTGAAGGTCGAGAGCGACTACGTGGTGGTGGAGCTGTAGCCGCGGCGGTGGTCCGCTCCCTCGCCCCGTTCTTACGGGGAGAGGGTTGGGGTGAGGGGCCTCTCTCCACGGGCGAACTCGCCGATGGACCTGTACCCCCTCACCCGGAATACGCGCTTCACGCGCATTCCGACCTCTCCCCGCAAGCGGCAGGGGAATCGCATATGGATTTTTCTTGTATTGAGGCTGATTAGGGATTCTTGAGGTAGGCGGTTTTTCGAAGGAGAAACAGCCATCTGCCTGGAAACCTGTTTTGGATCGGTTCCCGATCCC
>JAEWHT010000325.1 GCA_023387695.1 Pseudomonadota bacterium
ACGCAGGCTCGGCCAATCCGATCGCGCTATCGCGCGGTTATTACTGGCGAGGCCGCGCGGCCGAAGCGATGGGAGCCACGGCCGACGCGCGCATGAGCTACAAGGCAGCCGCGCGCTATCCGACGGCCTATTACGGCCAACTGGCCCGGGCACGGCTGGGTCTCGAGGGAATAGAGCTGCGGGCACCCTCGCCTGTGCTCGCCTCCGCCGACACGCCGGCTGCGGATGAGCGCGTGCGCGCCGCCGACATGCTGTATGGCATCGGCGAGCGCGACACGGTCTATTACTACGCCGAGGATTTTTCCAAGGAGAGCACCGATGTTGCCGCGCTGGAGGGGCTCGGCGAGCTCGCCAGGCAGCGCAACGATGCACGCGTCATGCTCGAAATCGGCAAGTCGGCGCTGGCACGCGGAATGGCGCTCGACCATTACGCCTTCCCGACCATCGGCATCCCCGAGCACAAGCAAGTCGCGCCCGCCATCGAGACCAGCGTGATCTATTCGGTGGCGCGCACCGAGAGCTCGTTCAACCAGCGCGACAAATCGGCCGCCAACGCCGTCGGCCTGATGCAGGTGACGCCGGAAGCCGGCCGCGACACCGCAAAGCGGTTTGGCGTGACCTATGACTGGGACAAGATGTGCTCCGACCCCGTCTACAACACGCAGATGGGCGCGGCCGAGCTCAGCGCGCTGCTGTCAGAATATCGCGGCAACCAGATCATGACCTTCGCTGGCTACAATGCCGGCCGCGGCCGCGTGCGCGAATGGGTGCAGGCGCACGGCGATCCCAGAGACGCCAAGATCGATCCGGTCGACTGGGTCGAGCGCATCCCGCTGTCGGAAACGCGCAACTACGTCCAGCGCGTCATCGAGAACGTGCTGGTCTACCGCGCGCGGTTCGAGGACAGCGGCGCGATCGCCGGCAAGACCGACCAGCGCGTGGTGACGCAGGATGCGACCGCCAAGGCGACGCCGGTGGGGTTCATGGGGCCGGAGTAAAGGTCTCGTAGGGTGGGATTAGCCGAAGGCGTAATCGACCTCTTCTCATGCCGCAACGAAGTTGGTGGATTACGCTTCGCTAATCCACCCTACGCAGCAACGCCCCGCCTCACTCCACGTTGATATTCGCCGCCTTGATGATCGGCCACCACTTGGCGATCTCTGCCTTCTGACGTGCGCCTAGCGCCTCGGGCGTGAGTTGATCCTGCGGGGTCATCTCCAGGCCCTGGCTCTCGAGCTGCTTCCTCACCGCGGGATCGTTCAGCGCCTCGACTGCTGCCGCATTGAGCTTGGTGACGATCTCCTTCGGCGTGCCCTTCGGCACCCAGAGGCCCGACCACAGCGTCATGTTGAAGCCCTTCAGGCCCGCTTCATCCGCGGTCGGGATGTCGGGCGCCGAAGCGAGGCGCTTCTCGTCGGTGATGGCGTAGGCGCGGATGGTGCCGGCACGGACCTGGTTGATGGAGTTGGAGGTCTGATCGACAATAATGTCGATCTGGCCTGCAATGAGATCGTTGAGCGCGGGCGCGGTGCCGCGATACGGCACGTATTGCAGCTTGATGCCGGAGACACTCTCGAAATAGACGCCGGCGATGTGGCTGCCGGAACCTGCGCCGGCGGTGCCGGCCGTCGGCGGCGATGGCCGCGACTTCAACCACGTCAGCAGTTCCTGCAGCGAAGTCGCCGGCACTGCGTTCTTGCTGACCACGATCATCGGGTTGCTCGGCAACAACACCACCGGTTCGAGGTCGGTGACGAGATCATAATTGAGCTTGTAGACGGAACCGTTGGCGACGTGGGTGCCGAGGTGGCCGAAGGAGATGGTGTAGCCATCGGGCGGTGAGTGCACGGCGCGCCCCACCCCGATTGAACCACCAGCGCCGGTGACGTTTTCGATCACCAGGGCCTGGCCGAGCGTCTGGCGCATCCGCTCGGCGAGCACGCGCGCCATCGCGTCCGACGGGCCGCCGGCCGCGAAGGGAACGATGATGGTGATGGGATGCGACGGATAGTCATCGGCGCGCGCGACGCCGGTGAGAGCGAGAATGCCGATCAGCGCAGCCCAGACGGCCTTGTTCATTGTCTTCTCCCGGCGATGTCTTTTTGCTTTTGCCCTCTTCCCGGGTACGGGAAGAGGGATCGTTCGTGAAGAGACGATATGACGCGGCTAGAACTGCGTGTAGTCGATCGGCTTGTGGCGATCGAGCGCGCGGGTCACCGGCGGCAGCGGATATTTCAGGCCGCTGGCGCAGTTGAACAGCATGACGCGGTCGGTTTTGCTGACGCGACCGTCGGCGAGGCTGTCCTTGTAAGCGGCGTAGGTCGCGGCGCCCTCGGGGCACAGCAGCAGCCCCTCCTCGCGCGCGACCTCGTTGAGCGCCGCCGAGATCTTGTCGTCATCGACCGCGATGGCAAAACCCTTGCTCTCGCGCACGGCGCGCAGGATCAAAAAGTCGCCGATCGCCTGCGGCACGCGGATGCCGGAGGCGATGGTGTGAGCGTCCTCCCAGCGCGTGGCATGCTCGGTACCGGCGTCATAGGCGCGCACCATCGGCGCGCAGCCGGAGGCCTGCACCGCGACCATGCGCGGGCGCTTGCTGCCGATGAAGCCGATCTTCTCGAGTTCGTCGAACGCCTTCCACATGCCGATCAGGCCGGTGCCACCGCCGGTCGGATAGAAAATCACATCGGGCACGTCCCAATTGAGCTGTTCGGCGAGCTCGAGGCCCATCGTCTTCTTGCCTTCGATGCGGTACGGCTCCTTCAAGGTCGAGGTGTCGAACCAGCCGACCTTCGCCTTGCCCTCGCCGACGATCTTGCCGCAATCATCGATATAGCCGTTGACGCGGTAGACGGTCGCTCCCTGCAGCTCGATCTCGCTGACATTCACTTCAGGCGTATCGGCCGGGCAGAAGATCGTGGTCTTGATGCCGCAGGACGTCGCGTAAGCTGCAAGCGCCGCGCCGGCATTGCCGTTGGTCGGCATCGCCATGTGCTTGATGCCGAGTGCCTTGCCCATCGACACCGCCATGACGAGGCCGCGCGCTTTGAACGAGCCGGTCGGAAGACGTCCCTCGTCCTTGACGATGATCTCGCCGCCGCCGAGCTTCCTGCCGAGCTTCGGCAGCCGGATCAGGGGCGTGGTCACTTCGCCAAGAGAAACGATGTCCTTGCATTTGCGCACCGGCAACAGCTCGCGATAGCGCCACATGTCTGCGGGGCGGTCGCTAAGCGCATCCTTGGTCAGCGCCTTCTTCACGCCGGCGAGGTCGTAACGGACAAGCAGCGGCTTGCCGGCTTTGGAAAGATTGTGGACCTGATCCGCCGCGTAATGATCGCCCTCCATCGCGCATTCGAGATGGGTGACGAAGGTCGGGCGTTCGATGGTCAGATTGTCGTTGTCGTGCATGGGATGATTTCCTTCTTGTTTTGTAAACGGCTCTCTCTGCTCGTCATTGCGAGCGCAGCGAAGCAATCCAGAGTCGTTCCGCAGAGGCAGTCTGGATTGCTTCGCTTCGCTCGCAATGACGGCGGCGGCGATCAAATATTCAACACCCGCCCGTAGGCATCCAATACGGCTTCCTTCATCATCTCCGACAGGGTCGGATGCGGGAATACCGTGTGCATCAGCTCTTCTTCCGTCGTCTCCAAATTCATGGCGACGACGTAGCCCTGGATCAGCTCGGTCACTTCGGCGCCGACCATGTGGGCGCCGAGCAGCTGGCCGGTCTTCTTGTCAAAGATCACCTTGACCAGGCCCTGATCCTCACCAAGCGCGATCGCCTTGCCGTTGCCGACGAAAGGAAAGCGGCCGACGCGGATCTCGCGGCCGCTCTCTTTCGCCTTGGCTTCGGTCAGGCCGACCGAGGCAACCTGCGGATGGCAATAGGTGCAGCCCGGGATCATGTTCTTGTCCATGGGATGCGGATGCAGGCCCTTGATGGCCTCGACGCAGATCACGCCCTCATGCTCGGCCTTGTGAGCCAACATGGGCGGACCGGCGACGTCGCCGATGGCGTAGATGCCGGGGATGTTGGTCTTGCCGTAGCCGTCGATGACGATGCAGCCGCGGTCGGTTTTCACACCGAGCTTTTCGAGACCGAGATTCTCGATATTGCCGACGACGCCGACCGCCGAGATCACGCGCTCGAATTCGGTGGTGACGGGCTTGCCCTTGCCGTCGTCGATGGTGGCAACGACGCTGTCGGCCTTCTTCTCGAGTTTTGTTACCTTGGTCGAGGACATGATCTTGATGCCCTGCTTTTCCAGCCGCTTGCGGGCAAGGCCCGCGATCTCGGCGTCCTCGACGGGCAGGATCTGCGGCAGTACTTCGACGACGGTGACCTCGGAGCCCATGGTGTGGAAGAACGAGGCGAACTCGATGCCGATCGCCCCGGAGCCGACCACCAGCAGCGACTTCGGCATCCGCTCGGGCACCATCGCTTCGAAATAGGTCCAGACCAGCTTCTTGTCGGGCTCGAGCCCCGGCAACACGCGCGGGCGCGCACCGGTCGCAATGATGATGTGCTTGGCCTGGTAGCTGCCCTCGCCCAGCGTCCCCTTCGGGCCCTCGACGTCGGACTTCTTCACGGTGACCTTGCCGGGCGCGTCGATCGAGGCGGCGCCCCAGATGATGCTCACCTTGTTCTTCTTCATCAGGAAGCCGACGCCATCGTTCAGCCGCTTCGAGACGCCGCGCGAGCGCTGCACCACGGCCTTCGGATCGAACGAGACGTTATCGGCAGACAGGCCGTAATCCTTGGCATGCTGCATGTAGTGATAGATCTCGGCCGAACGCAGCAGCGCTTTCGTCGGGATGCAGCCCCAGTTCAGGCAGATACCGCCGAGATAGGACTTTTCGACGATCGCGACCTTGAAACCGAGCTGGGCTGCGCGGATCGCGGTGACGTAGCCGCCGGGGCCGGAGCCGATGATGATGACGTCGAAGGATGTGTCGGCCATGGCGGCTCCCATTCAACTCAAATCATTGCGCCGCGAGCGCGGCGTTTTGTAATGATCGATCTCACCAGCCATTCGATGACGCAGACCGAAATCAGACTCGCAAAACCGATGAAGGCGATTGGCTGCGCAATGCTGCGCGAGAGCTGCTCGCCACTGAAGAACGCGTCGTGCAGCACTTCGGTGCCGATTGGGCTGACGAGGATGATGATCGACAGCAGCATCGCGATCCAGGGCCAGCGTGTTCGCATTCAACCTGGTCCCTTCACGCCGCGTCAGACCATCATCATGACGGGGTTCTCGATCAGCTGCTTGAATGCACCGATCAATTCCGCACCGAGCGCGCCGTCGATGGCGCGATGATCGCAGGACAGCGTCACGCTCATCATGTGCGCGATCTCGATCTTGCCGCCGCGCACAACGGGGCGCTCCTCGCTGGTACCGACCGCGAGGATCGTGGCATGCGGCGGGTTGATCACCGCGGTGAAGTGGCTGATGCCGAACATGCCGAGATTGGAAACGGCTGTAGTGCCGCCCTGGTACTCTTCCGGCTTCAGCTTGCGCGAGCGGGCACGCGCGGCAAAGTCCTTCATCTCGTTGGAGATGGTCGAGAGCGTCTTGGTCTCAGCCTTGCGGATGATCGGCGTGATCAGACCGCCCGGCATCGCCACCGCAACGCCGACGTCGGAATGATGGTGCTTGACCATGCCGCTTTCGGTCCAGCTGACGTTGCAGTTCGGAATCTTCTGCAGCGCGACCGCCATCGCCTTGATGACGAAGTCGTTGACCGAGATCTTGTAGAGCGGCTTCTTTTCCTTGTCCTTCGGCGCGGCCGCATTGATCTCCTCGCGCGCGGCCATCAGCTTGCCGATGTCGCAGTCGATGGTGAGGAAGAAGTGCGGGACGTTCTGGATCGACGCAGTCAGGCGCTGCGCGATCGTGCGACGCATGCCGTCATGCGGGACGATGTCGTAGGAGCCCGGTTCGAACAGCGACAGGATCTGCTTGTCCGACATCGTCGGCGCGATCGAAGACGCACCGGCGGACGGCGCCGCGGCGGGTGCCTTGAGGCCCTTGCCGGACTTGGCCTGCTCGACGTCGCGCGCAACAACGCGGCCATGCGGGCCGGTGCCGGTGACCATGCCGACATCGATGCCGGCTTCCTTGGCAAGACGGCGCGCCAACGGTGATGAGAACACGCGGCCGGCATGGCCGTTGCTCTGCGCCGCGGGCGCGGCAGCTTGCGGCGCCGGAGCGGCGGCAGGAGCCGGCGCAGCCTTCGGCGCGGCAGGTGCCGGTGCAGCGGGAGCCTCAGCGGCCTTCTCGGCAGCCTTGGGCGGTGCGGCCGAAGCGCTGGGCTTGGCGCTGCCTGCGGCCTTCACGTCCTCGCCTTCACCGGCAAGCACCGCGATGACATCGTTGACCGGCACGTCCTGCGTGCCCTCAGGCACGAGGATCTTGGCGATCGTGCCCTCGTCGATGGCCTCGACTTCCATAGTGGCCTTGTCGGTCTCGATCTCGGC
>JAEWHT010000434.1 GCA_023387695.1 Pseudomonadota bacterium
GTACGAGGCTGCCGATGCGCTGGGGCTGTCCTATTGGCGCAAGCATTGGCTGGTGGTCCTGCCGCAGGCAATCCGCCACGTCATCCCGCCGCTGGTCAATACGTTCATCGCCTTCTTCAAGGACACCAGCCTGGTTTTGATCATCGGTATCTTCGACCTGCTTACTACGGCCAAGACCGCGATCATCGATCCGGCCTGGCAGCAGTTTTCAGTCGAGGTCTACATTTTCGTCGCCGCGATCTACTTCATCTTCTGCTTCGCGATGTCGCGCTACAGCCGCGGCCTGGAGGCGACGAGCGGAAGGTAGGCGGTTCGTGTCCCGGACGCGCTGCGTCCTGGACAGAGAAGCGCTTATTTCTTCACCCGCGGATCAATCGGCGTCTGCCCGCGCAGGCCCAAAATATCCTCCAGCACCTTGGCGCCCGCGATCACCTGCGCATCCGCGCGCGGTGCGCCGACGACCTGCACGCCGACCGGCAAGCCGGAGGACGTGAAGCCGCAGGGCAGCGACAGCGACGGGCAGCAGGCGAGCGTGATGGCGTAGACGATGCCGAGCCATTCGACGTAGTTCTCGAACTTTTTGCCCGCGCATTCGGCGACATAACGGTTCTCGATCGGGAAGGGCGGCACGATCGTGGTCGGCGTCAGCAGGAGATCATAGGTCTTGAAGAACTCGACCGCGCGCGCGGTCATGCCGACGCGCTGGGCTTCAGCGCGCGCAAGCTGCTCGACGGTGAGCTTGAGGCCTTCTTCGATATTCCAGATCACCTCGGGCTTGAGCAGGTCGCGCTTGGTGCGCAGCAGATTGGCCTTGGTGATCGCGAAATCGAAGGCGCGCAGCACGTGGAAGCATTCATGCGCCTCGCGCCAGTCCGGGTGCGCCTCCTCGACGATCGCGCCGGCCTCGGCGAAGCGTTCGGCGGCCTTGCGGGTGATCGCCTTCACTTCGGGATCAACGGGCGTGATGCCGAGATTGGGCGAATAGGCGATGCGCTTCGGCTTCTTGCCCGAGCGCGCCGCCGACAGGAACGAGGTCGCGGGCGCCGGCAGCGACAGCGGATCATCTGCATAGTCGCCGCTCATCGCATCGAGCAGCAACGCGAGGTCCTCGACATTGCGCGCCATCGGGCCGACGACGCCGAGATTCCGATCGATGCCTGACTTGGGCGTATGCGCGACGCGGCCGATGCTCGGCCGCATGCCGACGACGCCGCAGAAAGCTGCGGGGCTGCGCAGGGATCCGCCCATGTCGGATCCCTGTGCGAGCCAGGCCATGCCTGTGGCAAGCGCCACGGCGGCGCCACCGGAGGAGCCGGCCGCCGACTTGGTCGTATCCCAGGGATTGAGCGTCGCACCGAACACTTCGTTGAAAGTGTTGGCGCCGGCACCGAACTCCGGCGTGTTGGATTTGGCGTAAACGACCGCGCCATTGGTCTCGAGGTTCTCGACCATGAGGTCGGACGTGGCGGCAATGTTGTCTTTGAAGATCGGCGAGCCCTGGGTGTTGAGCACGCCTGCGACATCGGTCAGGTCCTTGATCGGGATCGGCAGGCCCGCGAGGATACCACGCGCTTCGGCGGGCTTCTGCATCAGCGCCTTTGCGTTGGTCCGCGCGCGATCGAAGCACAGCGTCGGCAGCGCATTGACCTTGCCGTCGACCTCCTTGACGCGCTTCTCCACCACGTCCAGCAACTCGAGTGGCGAGACAGCGCCGGCGCGCAGCTTGTCGACGACGGCACAGGCGGTTTCGCGGATCAGGTCTTGAGACAACGACTTCACTCCTAAGCTACGCTTTGGTTCGCATCGATAAAAGGATCTAACCCCAGCCGGCGCTGATGCCACCGTCGACCGTGTAGATCACGCCGGAGGTATAGCCGGCGCGATCCGACGCCAGGAACGCCATGAGGTCGCCGATCTCGCGCGCATGCGCGGGGCGGCCGAGCGGCATGCCTTTCTGGAATTCCTTGTAACGGGTCTCGTCGCCGAACTGGTGCTTGGCCCGCGTCTTCAGCAACGTGACGTGTCGGTCGGTGCCGACCGGGCCGGGATTGATGCCGACGACGCGGATGTTGTCGGCAAGGCTTTTGCCCCCGAGTGCGCGGGTGAAGGCCATCAGCGCGGCATTGCCGGCGCTGCCACAGATGTAGTTGGCGTCGAACTTTTCACCGGCCGCACCGATGTCGTTGACGATGACACCACCGCCCTTGGCCTTCATCTGCGCGTAGATCTGCCGCGTCAGGTTGATGTAGCCGAACACCTTCAATTCCCACGCGTGCCGCCAGGTGGCTTCGTCGATCTTGTCGATCGAGCCGCCGGGAATGTCGCCGGCATTGTTGACGAGCACGTCGATATCGGCGGCCTCCTTGGCGAGCCGCGCGAGATCCTCGGCCTTGCGCAGATCGACGATGCTGGTTGCGGCATCGATCTGGTGTGCCGAGCGCAGGCGGTCCGCCAGCGCCTTAAGTTGCTCGCCGTTGCGGGCAGCCAGCAGCAGGTGAGCGCCTTCTTCGGCAAACGCCTCCGCGGCGGCTGCGCCAATGCCCTTGGACGCGCCTGTGATCAGGACACGCTTGCCACGCAAATGCAGATCCATGAGAGGTACTCGCAGAATGGGAACTGAATGAAATCAGTAGGCGCTCGGCTGCGCCATGGTCAACATTGCAGTGCAGCGTTGCACTGCCGCTGACTTTGGTTCATTGCAGTGCAGTCAAAAAGGCGGCGGCTGCCGGACCAACCAAGGACGTTCTCGATGAGCAAGAAACAATACCGGATCGCAGTCATTCCCGGCGACGGCATCGGCAAGGAAGTGATGCCGGAAGGCATGCGCGTTCTCGAGGCCGCCGCTAAGAAGCACGGCGTCTCCCTGCATTTCGATCATTTCGACTTCTCGTCCTGGGACTATTACGAGAAGCACGGCCAGATGATGCCCGACGACTGGAAGGAAAAGATCGGCAAGCACGACGCGATCTATTTCGGTGCCGTCGGCTGGCCCGCCAAAATTCCGGATCACGTCTCGCTGTGGGGCTCGCTGATCAAATTCCGCCGCGAGTTCGACCAGTATGTGAACCTCCGCCCGGTGCGTCTGATGCCCGGTGTGCCGTCGCCGCTGGCGAACCGCAAGCCCGGTGACATCGACTTCTGGGTCGTGCGCGAGAACACCGAAGGTGAATACTCCTCCGTCGGTGGTCGTATGTTCCCCGATACCGACCGCGAGTTCGTGACGCAGCAGACGGTGATGACGCGCGTCGGCGTCGACCGCATCCTGAAGTTCGCGTTCGAGCTCGCCCAGTCACGCCCGAAGAAGCATCTGACCTCGGCGACGAAGTCCAACGGCATCTCCATCACCATGCCCTATTGGGACGAGCGCGTGGAGGCGATGGCCAAGAAGTTTCCGGGTGTGAAGTGGGACAAGTACCACATCGACATTCTCACTGCGAACTTCGTGCTGCATCCGGACTGGTTCGACGTCGTCGTCGGCTCCAACCTGTTCGGTGACATCCTCTCCGACCTCGGCCCGGCCTGCACCGGCACCATCGGCATCGCGCCGTCAGGCAACATCAATCCCGAAGGCAATTTCCCCTCGGTGTTCGAGCCGGTGCACGGCTCGGCCCCTGACATTGCAGGCCAAGGCATCGCCAATCCGATCGGCATGATCTGGTCGGGCGCGATGATGCTCGAGCATCTCGGCGAGAAGGTCGCCGGCAAGTCGATCGTCGATGCCATCGAACGCACGCTGGCTGAGCGCACGCTCCGCACCAAGGATCTCGGCGGCAATGCCGATACGACGGCTTGCGGCAAGGCCGTCGCGGATATGGTGGATTAAGGCCACCAAATAGAAACGGCGCCGTCCCGGCTAAGGGACGACGCCGTTACATCTGCTGTACTGCGGATCAGCCCGCGATCTTCTCGATCGCGGCCTGCTCCAGCCCGAACTTCTTCCCGGCCTCGAGAATCTCTTGCCAAGTGGTCGGATCGACCGGGATGCCTTCGGCGAGGCGCTTTTTCTTGGTCTCGCGCTCGGGCTCGCCGGCGATCTTGATCTTGTCGACGCCCGGGCCGGGAGGCGAGCCGGTGTGCCAGGCGACAAAATTCTCGACTTCGCTCGCGAGGTTCTCGCCGGTGCCGAGCTTGCTGGGATCGATGACGATCGAGAGCATGCCGTTGAGGACGTTGTACTTGCCGTCAGACGGGCCCTTGACCACCTGACCGCCGGAGAGCGCGCCGCCAAGGATTTCGCACACCAGTGCGAGGCCTGAACCCTTGTGCTCGCCGAACGGCAGGATGGCGCCGTAAGGCGGGATCACGGTGTAGCGCGGATTGACGGTGGGCTTGCCTTCATTGTCGATGATGGTGCCGGGTTCGAGCTCGGCACCCTTGTTGTGGGCGACGCGGGTCTTGCCCTGCGCGATCCGGCTGGTGGCGAAGTCGAGCACGATCGGCTCCTTGCCCCGGCGCGGGATGCCGACACAGAACGGGTTGGTGCCGTGGCGCGGATCACTGCCGCCCCAGGGCGCTACGATCGGGCGCGAGATCACGTTGACGAAGTGGATCGACACCAGTCCGTGGTCGATGCACTGCTCGGCCCAGTGGCCGATGCGGCCGATATGGTGCGAGTTGGAGAGGCCAACGAGGCACACGCCGTTCTGCTTGGCGCGCGCGGCCGCCAGCTCCATCGCTTCGTATCCGATCACCTGGCCGTAGCCGGTGAGGCCGTCGAGGGTGAGAAGCGGACCGGTGTCGAGCACGGTCTTGACGTGCGCGTTCACGGCGAGGCCGCCGTTGACGACGCTCGAGACATAACGCGGGATCATGCCGACGCCGTGGGAGTCATGTCCCTTGAGGTTGGCCTCGACGAGATTGGTGGAGACGAGCTCGGCTTCGCGGTCCGAGGAGCCGCCGGCCTTGACGATGGCACGGATGGCGTTGGTGAGCGGTTCTACCTTGAAGGTGCGATAGTCGGCCATTGTTGTTGCTCTTATCCTTTCACGATCCGGCGGCAGTGGACCCATGCTGCCTCGATCAGGTTTTCGCTCGCTTCCGGCGTCCGGAAGGCGGAATGCGCCGACAGCGTCACGTTTGGTATCTTCGTTAGCGGATGGTCCGCAGGCAAGGGCTCGATGTTGAAGACATCAAGGCCGGCGTGACGGATGTGGCCCGATTTCAGCGCGTCGATCATCGCCTGCTCGTCGACGATGGCGCCGCGGGCGGTGTTGATGAAGACGACGCCCGGCTTCATCTTGGCGATTGTCTCGCGCGTGATCATCCCGCGCGTCTCGTCGTTGAGCAGCAGATGCAGCGAGACGACGTCGCTTTTCGCCAGCAGCGTGTCGAGATCGGTGAACTCGACGCCCGGATGGCTCTTCGGCGAGCGGTTCCAGGCGATCACCTTCATACCGCTGCCGGACGCAATGCGCGCGACCTCGGCGGCGATACCGCCGAAGCCGATCAGGCCCAGCGTCTTGCCGGTGAGCTGCATACCGTCCTCGCGCAGCCAGTTTCCGGCGCGCATCTCGCGATCCATCATCGCAATGACGCGGGCCGAGGACCACATCAACGCGATCGCGGATTCCGCCACGGCCGTGTCGCCATAGCCCTTGATCAGATGCACGGAGATGCCGAGCTCGGCGAGCTCCTCCGGATTCATGTAGCTGCGTGCGCCGGTGCCGAGGAACACGACGTGCTTGAGGCCCGTGCACTTCTTGGCGACTTCGGTCGGAAGTGCGGTGTGGTCGACGATCGCGATCTCGGCGCCGTCGAGGATCTCAGGATATTGCTCGGGCTTGATATCGGGATCTCTGTGAATCCGCACCTTGGGATCACCGGGCTGTTCAAGCCGCTCCATGATTACCGCAAGGGCTTCGTTGGCGTCGACGAAAACTCCACGCATATCTGTCTCCGATCAGGACGCGACGCCGGCGATTGCCAGCACGGTGTGCATCAGCACGTTAGTGCCCGCGGCGCAGTCGGGCTGTGTCGCGTCCTCCAGCTCGTTATGGCTGATGCCGTCCTTGCAGGGCACGAACACCATCGCCGCCGGCATGACAGTGTTGAGGTTGCAGGCGTCGTGGCCGGCGCCGGAGGTGATGCGACGCGAGGAATAACCGAGCGTCGTGGCCGCGTTCTCGACGGCTGCGATCAGCTTGGGATCGAAATGCGTCGGCGGCTTGCGCCAGACGAGATCGATCTTCACGTCGACCTTGCGGCGCGCGGCGATCTCGACAATGGCTGCGCGCAAGTCACGGTCGAGCGCATCCATGATGGCGCCGTCGGCGCTGCGGCAATCCATGGTGAAGGCGATCTCGCCGGGAATGACGTTGCGCGACGGGTTGGCAATCACGGCCTCGCCGATGGTGCCGACTGCATTCGGCCCAAGCTTCTTGGCAATGGCTTCCATCGCGAGCACGATCTCGGAGAGCGTTGCCAGTGCATCGCGGCGCAGCGGCATCGGGGTCGAACCCGCATGGCTCTCGAAGCCGGAAATCTTGCCGTCGTACCAGAGCACGCCCTGGCCGGAATCGACGACGCCGATGGTCTTGCCCTCGGCTTCGAGGATCGGGCCCTGCTCGATGTGCAGCTCGACGAAGCAGCCGAGCTTCTGGTAGCCGACCGGCTTGTCACCGCGATAGCCGATGCTGTCGAGCGCCTGGCCGACGGTGGTGCCATCGATATCCTTGCGCGAGAGAATGTCGTCGGTGGTGAAATCACCGACATAAGCGGCAGACGCCATCATCGCCGGCGCGAAGCGCGAGCCTTCCTCGTTGGTCCAGTTGACGACGCAGATCGGCGCCTCGGTTTCGATGCCGGCGTCGTTCAGCGTGCGGATCACTTCGAGAGCGCCGAGCGTCCCGAGAATGCCGTCATACTTGCCGCCGGTCGGCTGGGTGTCGAGATGCGAGCCGATGCCGACGGGCAGCTTCGACATGTCGCGGCCCTTGCGCAGGCCGAATTGCGACCCGAGTGCATCGGTATGAACCTCGAGGCCTGCTTCCTCACAGGCCTTGCGAAACCAGTCGCGCACCTGCTTGTCTTCGCTGCTGAGCGTCAACCGCCGTACGCCTCCCTTCGCTGTCCCGCCAAATTGTGCGGTCTCGTGGATGGAGCCCCAGAGGCGGGCGGAATCGATTTGCAGGTTCGTCGCGGCTCGGCTCATGCGTCAGTCTCTCGTTAGTCCGGCGCCTTTTTCAATGACGCGCCAGCGCGGGCGCGTCAACCGCGAGGCTGCTCTGCGCAATCTGACATGCAAGCTCGGCGACGCGCTGCACCGCGACGACATCGGGGGAGGCGAGCCAGCTCGCCGTGAATGTCAGCGGTGCGATCTCGAGATCAGTGTCGAGCAATTGCAGCCGACCATCGGCGAGCTCGTTCTCGACGATGGCGTCAGGGATCACGGCGATGCCGAGCCCTTCCACCGCCATGTGGATCACGGTCGCAAGCGATGCCGAGGCGTGCAGGCGGATCGGCGGCAGTTCCGGCCGGTCGAAGACTTCACGTACCACCTCATAGGGCCTGGTCTTGCGCGGGAACGTGATGATCGGAAACCGCGCGATATCGGCTGACGTCACCGGGCCGTGGCCGAGCCCGAGTGACGGGCTTGCGAGAAAGCCGATTGGATAATCGGCGAGCTTGCGGTTGTGCACGCCCGAGGCCGACAGCGGCCCAACCACGAAGGCAAGCTCAATCTCCTGCGCGAGCAGGCGCGCGGTGAGGTTCGGCGTGATGTCGACTTCGATCTCCAGCGACAGGTTCGGATATATCTCGTTGACGCTCTTCACCAGCCGCGGCAGCCAGGTGTGTACGATGGTCTCGGCGACGCCGAGCCGCATCACGCCACGCATGGCCGAGCGATCGCCGATCTCGGCCATCATCTGGGCTCGCAGGCCGATCAGCTTTTCCGCGTAGACCATCATCTGTCGGCCGCTCGGGGTCGGCGAGGCCACGCGATGATCGCGGTTCAGGAGCTTCACGCCCATCTCGCGCTCGAGCTGCGCGATGCGCTGGGAGATCGCCGGCTGGGTCGTATTGAGCCGTGCCGCGGCGCCGCGGAAGCTGCCGAGCTTCACAACCCAGAGGAAGGTTTCGATCGACCTGAAGTCCAACATCGGAAGGATTTTCCCAATCGATAAAATATATTTATCGATATCGATTAGAAAGGAAGATTAGACTTTATAGCATGCTTGGTGTTGGCTGTCTTTGTCGAGTTTATAGGCAGGTCGATCACATGACTGTTTTGGTGGCAGCGCAGCAAACTGAAACACCCGACACCCTCCCGAGCCGTCAGGCGCGGCTCGCCTATCGGGGCGGGGAGGTCGGTTCCACGGCTGGGGTCGCCCCCGGCTTCGTCCAGGGCAATCTGGCGATCCTGCCGGCGGAATATGCCGGCGCCTTCCACCGCTTCTGCCAGCTCAATCCGAAGCCGTGCCCCATCATCGGCATGTCCGATGTCGGCAGCCCGCACATCCCGGCGCTCGGCGCCGATCTCGACATCCGCACCGACGTGCCGCGTTACCGCGTCTGGCGCGACGGCGAAGTCGTCGACGAGCCGACCGACGTGACAAAGTACTGGCGCGACGACCTCGTGACCTTCGTGCTCGGCTGCTCGTTCTCGTTCGAGGAGGCGCTGCTCGACGAGGGCATGCCGATCCGCCATATCGAAGAGAACGTGCGCGTGCCGATGTACCGCACCAACATCGCGTGCGGCGAAGCCGGTCCGTTTGCCGGGCCGATGGTTGTCTCGATGCGTCCGTTCAAGCCGGCTGATGCGATCCGCGCGGTGCAGATCACCTCGCGCTATCCCGCCGTGCACGGCGCGCCCGTGCATCTCGGCCATCCGCATCTGATCGGTATCAAGGACATCGCCAAGCCGGACTATGGTGATCCCGTGCCAGTTGCCGATGACGAGATCCCGGTGTTCTGGGCCTGCGGCGTGACGCCGCAATCGGTGATCAACGCCGCCAAGGTCCCATTCGCGATCACGCATTCGCCCGGCCTGATGCTGGTGACGGATCTGAAGAACAGGAACATGGCCGTGATTTAGTAGGCAGCGTTTGCTGCTTCTTCGGGCTTTACGCAGTTTGCCAATCGTTTCATTCGATACGCGCAAAATTCGAAATAACAGGGGACTTTGCCAATGACGATCACTCGCCGCGACGTTCTGCTAGGAGCCACCGCAGCTGCCGCGCTGCTGCCGCTAGCCGCGCGTGCACAGACTTCCGAGGTGCTGATCGGCGCGACCTATCCTCTGTCAGGCGCCGGTGCCCAGGTGGGTGTCGATGCACAGCGCGCGTTCGAGACCGCGATCGACATCATCAACAACGATCAGGACTTCGACCTTCCGCTGGCAAAGGGTGTCGGCTTGCCCGGTCTTGGCGGCGCCAAGATCCGCATGGTGTATGCCGATCATCAGGGCGATCCGCAAAAGGGGCGCGCCGAAGCCGAGCGACTGATCACCCAGGAGAAGGTCTGCGCGGTGCTCGGCTCCTATCAGAGCGCGGTCGCGGTCACGGTCAGCCAGATCTGCGAGCGTTACCAGGTCCCGTTCCTGTCGGCAGACAATTCATCGCCCAGCCTGCATCGCCGCGGACTGAAGTATTATTTCCGTGCTTCGCCGCATGACGAGATGTTCTCGGCCGCGATGTTCGATTTCCTCGACGCAATGAAGAAGAAGGGCGTCAAGGCCGATACGCTGGCGCTGTTCCACGAAGACACGATCTTCGGCACCGACTCTGCCAACGCCCAGACCAAGCTCGCGACCGAGCGCGGCTACAAGATCGTCTCCGACATCAAGTATCGCGCCAACTCGCCGTCTTTGTCGGCCGAAGTCCAGCAGCTCAAGGCCGCCAACGCCGACGTGCTGCTGCCCTCGAGCTACACCACGGACGGCATCCTGCTGGTCAAGACGATGGCGGAGCTCGGCTACAAGCCGAACGCGATCCTCGCCCAGGCAGCCGGCTTCTCCGAGAAGGCGCTTTATGACGCCGTCGGCGACAAGCTCGAAGGTGCGATCACGCGCGGCAGCTTCTCGCTCGATCTCGCCGCCAAGCGGCCGATGGTCGGCAAGATCAACGACATGTTCAAGGCGAAGTCGGGCAAGGACCTCAACGACAACACCTCGCGGCAGTTCATGGCGATGATCGTGATCGCCGACGCCATCAACCGCGCCAAGTCGACCGACGGCGAGAAGATCCGCGATGCGATGGCCGCAACCGACATTCCGGGCGAACAGACCATCATGCCCTGGAAGCGGGTCAAGTTCGACGACATGGGCCAGAACAACGACGCCGATCCCGTGCTGCTGCAATATATCGGCGGCAAGTTCGTCACCATCTTCCCGTCGCAGGCGGCGGTGGCCGACGCTGTCTGGCCGATGAAGTGAGGATGGCTCGGGAGTTCTGACAGCTCCCGATCCTGATCCGGTGGAATAAGACTGAGCCCGCGTCCGGAAAGACGCGGGCCAGCCTAGCGGTGCGCGTTCGATGATGCCCCTCGGGCTGAGGGCTTTTTCTGGGGGACAAGTTGCTGACAGTCGAAACAATTGTCCAAAGTCTCGCGAGCGGCCTGCTGATGGGCCTCCTCTACGGACTGATCGCCGTCGGCCTTGCGCTGATCTTCGGCTTGATGGACGTCACGAACTTCGCTCATGGCGAATTCCTGATGATCGCGATGTACGCGTCCTTTTTCCTGTTCACGTTCTTCGCCATCGACCCCTTGCTTTCGGCGCCATTGGTTGCTGCGGCGATGTTCGTGTTCGGAGCGATCGTCTATCTCCTGATTGTCCGCTTCGCCATGCGGGCCAAGGCCAACGCTGGCATGGTGCAGATCTTCACGACCTTTGGCCTCGCCATCGTCATGCGAGGACTGGCCCAGCTGTTCTTCACGCCGGACTATCGCAGCATTCCGCAATCTTGGCTTGCCGGCAAAACCATCTCGGTTGCGGGCATCTTCCTGCCCGAGCCGCAGCTGGTCGGTGCGCTGGTCTCGATTCTCGCTTTTGCCGGCCTCTACTTCTTCATCCATCGAACTGATTTTGGCCGCGCGCTGGAAGCCACCCGTGAGGATCCCGGCGCGGTCGCGCTCGTCGGCATCGACAAGAACCGGGTGTTCGCGTTCGGCTGGGGCCTTGGCGCAGCGCTTGTCGGTCTCGCCGGCGCGATCATGGCGGTGTTCTTCTACATCTATCCCGATGTGGGCGCGTCCTTTGCGCTGATTGCGTATGTCACGGTGGCGCTCGGCGGCTTCGGCAGTGTGTTCGGCGCCTTTGCCGGCGGTATCGTTGTCGGCCTGGTTGAAGCAGTCACCGCCCTGATGCTGCCGCCCTCGCTGAAGTCGGTCGGCATCTATGCGGTGTACCTGCTCGTCGTCTTCATCCGGCCGCGTGGCCTGTTCGGGTCGATGTGATGGACAAGAGTTTTGCCGCGCGGCGCCGCCGCGATCTCATCATTGCCGCAGTGCTGGCCGCGCTTGCCGCACTCGCGCCGCTGTTCGTCAAGAACGTCTACATCCAGAACATCCTGGTCCTGACCTTGATGTACGCGGCGCTGTCGCAGAGCTGGAACATCCTTTCCGGCTATTGCGGACAGATTTCGCTGGGCCACGCGCTCTATTTCGGTATTGGTGCCTACACCACCGAGCTCCTGTTCACGAAGTTCGGCGTATTGCCCTGGTTCGGTATGCTGGCTGGCGGCGGGATCGCGGCGGTCATCGCGATGGGGCTCGGCTATCCCTTCTTCCGTCTGCGCGGCCATTACTTCGTGATCGCAACCATCGTCATCGCCGAGATTGGGCTATTGCTGTTCCAGAACTGGGAATGGGCGGGAGCCGCAATGGGCATCACCATTCCCGTGCGAGGCGACAGCTGGCTGAAATTCCAGTTTATGCGCAGCAAGCTGCCGTACTTCTATTTCGCGTTGGCGCTGTGCTGCCTCGCCTGGTTCGTCACCTGGTGGCTGGAGGACTCCAAATGGGGTTTCTGGTGGCGCGCGGTGAAGGACAATCCGGATGCGGCCGAGAGCCTTGGCGTCGTCGTGTTCAATTCCAAGATGGGTGCGGCTGCCGTCTCTGCTTTCCTCGTTGCCGTCGGCGGCGCGTTCTATGCGCAATTCCTCGCCTATATCGATCCTGAGAGTGTGATGGGCTTCCAGTTCTCGCTGCTGATGGCGCTGCCGGCAGTGCTCGGAGGTATCGGCACTCTCTGGGGGCCTGTGCTGGGGGCGGCCATCCTGATCCCGATGACCGAGCTGACGCGCTCCTACATCGGTGGCTCCGGTCGCGGCGTCGATCTCATCGTCTACGGCACATTGATCGTCTTGATCTCGCTCGCCCTACCGCAGGGACTAGTGAGCCTGTTCTCTCGTTCCAAGGCGAAGGGAGCCACGCGATGACTGCGCTCCTTGAAACCCGTGGCGTCTGGCAGCGGTTCGGCGGCCTCGTCGCCAACAGCGATGTTTCGATCTCGGTCGGCCGCGGCGAGATCGTCGGCCTGATCGGCCCGAACGGTGCCGGCAAGTCGACGCTGTTCAATCTCATCGCCGGCGTGTTGCCGCCGACGCAGGGCTCGATCTGGTTCGACGGCCAGGACGTCACCAATCTGCCGGCGGCCGAGCGCTGCCAGCGCGGCGTCGGTCGTACCTTCCAGGTGGTCAAAAGCTTCGAGACCATGACTGTCATCGACAACGTCATCGTCGGTGCGCTCGTGCGCAACACCGTGATGCGCGTGGCACGGCGCAAGGCCTATGAGGTGCTGGAGTTCACCGGCCTTGCCGCGCGCGCCGACGTGCTCGCCAGCGATCTCGTGCCGGCCGAGAAGCGCCGCCTCGAAGTCGCACGCGCGCTCGCAACCGAACCGAAATTGCTGCTGCTCGACGAAGTTCTTACCGGTCTTACGCCGACCGAGGCGCAGACCGGTGTGGCGCTGGTGCGAAAAGTACGCGATGCCGGCATCACCGTGCTGATGGTCGAGCATGTCATGGAGATCGTGATGCCGCTGGTCGACCGCGCCATCGTGCTCGACCTCGGCAAGGTTCTGGTCGAGGGCAAGCCTTCCGACGTCGTCCGCGATCCCAAGGTGATCAGCGCATATCTGGGAGATCGTCATGCTGTCGGTGCATGAAGTCACGACGGCCTATCAGGGCCTCGTCGCGATCTCCGCGGTCTCGATCGAAGTCCAGAAGGGCGAGATCGTCTGCGTCGCCGGCGCCAACGGTGCAGGCAAGTCGACCCTACTCAAAACGATCGCCGGCGCCGAGCGTCCGCGTTCGGGCACCGTGACCTTCGACGGCAAGCGCCTCGACGGCATGGCGCAGCATCACGTCACCGCCACCGGCATTGCCTATGTGCCGGAGAACCGTCGCCTGTTCCCGCGTCTGTCGGTGCGCGACAATCTGCGCCTCGGCAGCTATCTCTATCGGGGTGAGGCGGATCGCGAAGCACCGCTCGATCTGGTCTTCAAGCTGTTTCCGCGTCTTTCCGAACGCTTGGAGCAGCGCGCCGAGACGCTCTCCGGTGGCGAACAGCAGATGCTCGCGATCGGCCGCGCACTGATGACGCGTCCGCGGCTGTTGATGCTGGACGAGCCTTCGCAGGGCATCATGCCGAAACTGGTCGACGAGATTTTTCAGGCGGTGAAGCTCATTCGTGACTCCGGCATGACCGTGCTGATCGTCGAACAGCGCATGGCCGAGTGTCTGGAGATCGCGGACCGCGCCTATATCCTGCAAACCGGCCGCGTGCTGATGCAGGGTCCGGCAGCCGAGATCAGGGGCAATCCCGACGTGCGGAAGGCGTATCTGGGGTTGTAACGGAGGAGTGTGGGTCTCGTTCGCGCCACACATTCGATGTCATCGCCCGACTTGATCGGGCGATCCAGTACTCCGAGATCAGTCATCAATCGAGAAGCCGCGGCGTACTGGATTCCCCGCTTTCGCGGGGAATGACAGCGGTGGTTGAGGCGGCGTTAGTACGCCCAAAGCAGCACGGCGCTAGTGCTCGTGCCCATGCTCCGGCAACGTCACCCCGAATACCTTCACCAGATCCTGCACCTGCTCCGGCGACAAATGCCGCGGGTTCATCCCGCGCAGCAACAGATACAGCTTCGCCGTCTCCTCCAGCTCCTCCGTCGCGAACACCGCCGCTTCCAGCGTGTCGCCGGCGACGACGGGGCCGTGATTGGCGAGCAGCACGGATGAATATTTCCCGGCCAGCCCCTTGATTGCATCCGCGACCGCGGGATCGCCGGGGCGGTAATAGGGCACGAGTGCGGTGGCGCCGCATTTCATCAGATAATAGGCCGTCATCGGCGGCAGCGCGGCGCGCGGGTCGATTTCGGGCAGCATCGAGAGCGCGACCGAATGGGTGGAGTGCAGATGCACGATCGCGCGTGCGCTTCCGCGTGTGTCGTAGAGTGCGGTGTGCAGCGGAACTTCCTTGGTCGGGGCATCGCCCGAAACCAGCCGGCCCTGCTGATCCAGCCGCGACAGCTTTGCCGGATCGAGAAAGCCGAGCGAGGCGTTGGTCGGCGTCACCAGCCAGCCGCCGCCATCCAGCCGGACGCTGATATTGCCCGAAGACCCCGGCGTCAGCCCGCGCTCGAACAGGGACCGTCCGAACCGACAGATGTCTTCGCGCAGCCTTATTTCGTCGCTCGTTTCGGTTTTCATGGCCGTCATGTCCGCTTGTCTCACGCTTTGGCAGCGCGGCCAAGCCGTGTTATTCGAGGTCACGAGCCGCCGCAAAGGGCGGCCGTCCGGGAAACGTTCGCAAGAATAAGTTGAAGGGTCAGTTGCATGTCCGCCTCCACGTCACCAAACCAGCGCATCGCCGTCATCGGGCTCGGCTCGATGGGATACGGCATGGCGACCTCGCTGAAGCGCGCCGGCCATAGCGTGACCGGCTGCGACGTTTCGGCTGACGCGGTGGCGCGGTTTGTGAAGGATGGCGGCGCCGGTGCTACGACGCCGGCCGAGGCGGCCAAGGGCGCCGATATCGTCGTCAGCGTGGTCGTCAATGCGGCCCAGACCGAGACGATCCTGTTCGGCAAGGATGGCGTCGCCGAAACTCTGCCGAAGGACAGCGTCTTCATCTCGTCGGCGACCATGGATCCCGACGTGGCGCGGCGCCTCGCCAAGCAGCTGGAGGCTACGGGCCGCAATTATCTGGATGCACCAATCTCCGGGGGCGCGCAGCGTGCAGCCGAGGGCGAGTTGACGATTCTCGCTTCGGGCAGCTCCGCCGCGTTTGCGAAGGCGCGGCCCGCGCTCGATGCCATGGCTGCTAAGCTCTACGAGCTCGGCGATGCCGCGGGGCAGGGCGCGGCTTTCAAGATGATCAACCAGCTGCTCGCCGGCGTGCATATTGCCGCCGCGAGCGAGGCGATGGCGTTCGCTGCCAAGCAGGGTCTCGACATCCGCAAGGTCTATGAGGTGATCACGGCCTCCGCCGGCAATTCCTGGATGTTCGA
>JAEWHT010000439.1 GCA_023387695.1 Pseudomonadota bacterium
ATGGCGATGGTCCCGAACACGTAGGGGATCGCGGTCACGAAGCCGGTCTGGGCATTGGTGAGCCCGAACGCCTTGACGATCGTCGGCAGCCAGAACTGCATGCCATAGAGCGCAGCGACGAAGCCGAAATAGATCAGGCTCAGCGTGATGACCTTCGGCGAGGACAGCGCTTCACCGAGAGACAGATGCTTCACCGCCTGCTTAGCCGCGACTTCGGAATCAAGCCGCCCCTTCAGCCAGGCCTTCTGCTCCGCCGAGAGCCAGTCCGCCTTCTCCGGCCGGTCGGTGAGGTAGAACCAGGTGACGATGCCGAGCAGGATCGAGGGAATGCCCTCGAGAATGAACAGCCACTGCCAGCCCTTCAGCCCCATCGCGCCGTCGAGCCCGAGCAAGAGGCCGGAGATCGGCGCACCGATCACGGTCGAAACAGGCACGGCAATGGCGAAGGCCGCGAGGAAGCGGCCGCGATATTCGGCCGGGTACCAATAGGTGAGATAGAGGATGATGCCGGGGAAGAAGCCGGCTTCCGCAACGCCGAGCAAGAAGCGCAGCACGTAGAAGCTGGTCACGCCGTTCACCAGTGCCATCAGCGCCGAGATGATGCCCCAGGTCACCATGATGCGGGCGATCCAGCGACTGGCTCCGAACCTCTCCAGCGCCAGATTGCTCGGCACCTCGAAGATGAAATAGCCGATGAAGAAGATGCCGGCGCCCCAGGAGAAGATCAGCGGCGTGAACTTCAGCTCGGCGTTCATGGTCAGCGCAGCGAAGCCGAGATTGACGCGGTCGAGATAGGAGAAGAAGTAGGCCAGCACCAGGAACGGGATCAGACGCCAGGAAATGGCGCGGATGGTCGAGGTCTCGATTTCCGACTTGTTGGTATTCTTGGCTCCCGAGGAACCGGTATAGGTGGTGGTCTGGCTCATGGCTTCCCCCGATTTGTTGCTTTTGTGGGCTAAACGGCGGTTTTGAGCATCGCGAGCAAAGAGTCAATGGAAGCCATGCACGGAGCGCAGCCAGTCAACACCATTGCGCCGCGCTGGAGATCGCTGATCCGATTTGCCCTGGTGATGGTCGTGATCGCCTGCGGGCTATCCTTGCGCAGGTACGGTTTTCCGCTCGGCCTTCCCGCCTTTGTGGTGAAGTATGGTGGCTCGCTGCTGTGGGCGACGATGGTGTTTCTGCTTGCAGGGGTTTTGCTGCCGCGGCTGACGCGAAGCCGGCTTGCTGCCATCGCAATGGCGATCGCGGTGGTGGTCGAGTTCTCGCGGCTGGTGCATACGCCCGAGCTCGATGCTTTCAGGCTCACCTCCGCCGGCGCGCTGCTGCTGGGGCGCATCTTCTCGCTGTGGAATCTGGTGGCCTATGCGGTCGGGATTGCACTCGGCGTTTGGATCGATCGGCTCGCAGCCTCGCGATCTCACTCCGCCAACTGAAACCGCTCGAACCGATCGAGCTCGTCCTCGATCTTCTGCTTCAGCTCTTTGCGTCCCGCTGTCTTCTTGCCCTGCCCGAGCCAGGTCCATTTCTGCATCAAGAGCTTCCTGGCCTGCCGGTCGGTCTTCAGGTCGAGCGCAGCGACAATTTCGTCGCCGACCAGCACGGGCAGCGCGAAATAGCCGAGCTTACGCTTGGCCTTCGGCACATAGGCCTCGAACAGATGGTTGTAACCGAAGATCAGATTGGTGCGCTTGCGCTGGATGATCAGCGGATCGAACGGTGAGAGGATGTGAACGAGATCCGGCGACACATCATGCGGCTCCAGCGCCTCGGGCGTGGCCCAATGCTCCTGTTTGCCGGCCCCCTCGATTGCGACAGGCACGAGCTCGCCGCGGCGAACACGCGAGGCGATCAGGCCTGCGATCGCCTGCTTGCTCGGCGCATCGAGATGACAGATGGAATCGAGGCTGACCACACCTTGCGAGCGCAACGCGCGGTCCAGCAGGTAGGTCGTGATCTCCTTGGCTGACGCCGGCTTCGGCAGCGTGTTCCAGCCGAAATGCCGCGTCATCAGATCATAGGTTTTGAGCATGCCCTGGCGCGCGCTGATGGTCGCGACGCCGGTGTAGAAAGCCAGCTGGAGGGCGCGCTTCGAGGGCTTGCGGCTCTGCCACAGATGCTCCTTCTCGGTCAGCACGTCGTCCTCGATATCGCGGATCGTCAGCGGACCGGCGCGCAGCAACCGCATCACCTTGCGCGTGTCGGCTGATGTGACCGAGGCATACCATCGATGCCCCTCCCGCTTGTGCTCGCGCATCGCCGGCAGGAAGACGCGAAAATCGTTCGAGGGAACGTAGGAGAGCGCATGGGTCCAGTATTCGAACACGCTCTTGTCGACGCTCTGGGCATCGCGCAGGTCGGCGCGGCGGTAGGTCGGGATGCGGCTGAACAGGATATGGTGATGGCAGCGCTCGATCACATTGATGGTATCGATCTGCACATAGCCGAGATGGGCGATCGCATCGGCCACGCCCTGCGCGCCTTCCCCGAAGGGTGCGCGCGTGTCGAGCCGCTGGGCGCGCAGCCAGATCTGCCGGGCCTGCGTCGTCGGGAGCGGAAGGGGTTTTGGTGCGCGGGACATTGCAGGAGGCAATGTAGCCGGATTCGCGCCGGGAAAAAGGGAGACTGAAAGGGAACGAAAGCCGCGCTGCCAACTACTGCCAGCGCGGCCTGGTCACGTCAGATCGGGATGAAGCTCACTTCATCGCCATCGCCTTCTCGGCGCTCATATAGTGCTTGCAGGCGCTTCGCATGTTGCCTTTGCTCATGTCGGAATTGGCCGAAGCCATCGACTTCCGGGCCGCGATTTTGCCCGGCGTGTCTTCGCCGCCCATGCCGAGGACGAGCTTGGCCATGTTCGCGCTGGTGCAGGCCATCTTGGCGGCAGATGCGGGAGACAGAGCAAGCGCGGCGAATGCCGCCGCGAGCAACAAGGTCTTCATCAAGTTCACTCCTCCGAAACGAAATCGGCGTGATGCCGGCCTACGCGGTATCCATCTTTCCGGGATAGCGTCTCTCAGAGAAGAGTATTTCGTTCGCATGGCCGTGCGGCTTTTGGGCGCCAGCCTGCGCTGATCTGGCCACTAGACAGGCCGCCGGGACGATCGCGAGCGCTCAAAGAAAAGCCGCGCTGCCATCTGCTGACAGCGCGGCAGAATGGTGAGGCCGAGGCCTACTTCATCATCATGGCCTTTTGCGCCTTCATGTAGTGCATGCAGGCGCCCTTCATCTTGCCCATGCTCATATCCGTGTTCGCCATGGCCATTTCCTTGTTCATGGCCACCTTGGCGGGCGTGTCGGCCGTACCGGTCATCATGGCCGTCGACTTCATCATGTTATCGCTGGTGCACGCCATCATCGCGGCGGATGCGGGCGCAGCTGAAAGGGCGAACGCGACAAAGGCTGCGGCAGTGAGCAAGGTCTTCATCGAAAAGTCTCCTTGAGCAAAACGAAACCGGCGTCATGCCGGCATTCGCAATTACGTATTCTCTGCCGACAATGTTTCGGGGAGAAGAAAATTTTCTTGCTGCGATGCGAAGCTGAGGGGGCTTTAGTGGCCTGTCTTTGGCACCTTGGGTCGGTCGCTGAGGCTACCGGTGGCAATGTCGGGCTCGCACGCGGCCCTGCCCCGCCCCTCCGCCTGGCAGCGATAGACGCTGCCGGTGAGGCGGTCGACCAGCCACATATTCTCGTCGGTCGGACCTTCGAGGCCACTATAGCGGGAGGTTAACCCCGTGATCAGCGTCGAGAGCAGGATCGCCACCGCGATCATCGCCGCGCCGATATAGATCGGCATGGCGTTCAGAGACACGGTCCGATCCGGCGGGCCATTACGATAGAACTGATAATCACGCTGATAGTCACCTGGCCTCGGCACTGGACGAAACTCGGCTCCCTCGTCGGCTGTTCGGCTGACGATTTTGCTAGGCGCGCATCTGGCCGATTTCTTGTTCGCGAGCAGGCCATGCGGCGACGGCTTTGCGACGATCGGTGTGCATAGGTTTCAGCGCCCGAACAGCCCGCCCACCACGTGACCGAGGAAGGCGCCGGGGCCGTCCATGCCATCGCCGCCGCGGCCGCCACCGCCGCCACTGCTGTGATAGCGGCTTCTATTGGTAGCCAGGGAACGACGACGCGCTGGCTCTTCGTCGGAGTCATTCGTCGCAGCGACGCGGGTCGAAACGACTTCGGACAGCAAGGCCCTGTGCTGGAGATTGTTGAGGTAGCCGGTCGCGGGATAACCACGCGCGGTCTGCCAGCGCTTGAGCGAATAGCGCGTATCGTCGTCGAACTTGCCGCTCACCCTGGTGTCAAAGCCAAGGCCGTCCAGGCGGCGCTGCACGTCGAGGCGCTGGTCCTTGTCCAGATCGATCTGGTCTTCGGAGGCCTGGTCTGCAACGGCCTTGGTAATCGAAAGGGCGGCAGCTTGTGTAGGGTTGGGCGTCGTCGTCGCGGAGCCCTTCTGGATCGCGGCGATACGGGCCAGCGCCAGCGTCTTGAAGGCGCCATTCGGATATTTGTTCAGATAGGCGGTGAGCTCCTCGACCCTGTTGTCCTTGATCGAACGCCAGAACTCGAGTTCGACTTCGCTGGCCTGGGGGGCGGACGCGGGAGCGACTGCATCGGCAGCCAGCACCAAATTGCCGGAGAAGACGAGAGCCGCGAAGGACACTGCCGCGATTAGAATACGCATCGTCTTTCTCCCCGAAATCGGAACCGCCGATGGGGGGGACTGTGAACTCTCCCAATTGGCCTGAATGTGACATACATCACGCAAGGCGTATGGCGGCTCGAACTAGCGTCGGAAAAGGCGCGACGACTGCAGTTCGCCGGTTCGCGGGCGCCAGCTGAAAGACTTTGAAAATCGGTTAGAATGGCGTTGGGAGACCTTCGCCACTAACGTGACGAGGATCACATCGGAGCCTTTGAACCTTCTCTATGCTCGCAACATCCAATCGCCATCGGGCGTCACAGCGAGGATACGACAATGACCCATTTGAATAAGTTTTTTGGACTGAAGACGATCGCCCTCACGGCAGCACTGTCGCTGACCGCGGGCCTGGCTTTCGCCGGCGACACCAACGTTTCGACCAGCCAGATCCTGGATGCGTTGAAGCCGAAGCCGATCACCCGCGGCCTCTCCGCAGGTCCGCAGGTCGACCCGACCGCGCAGGCCAAGGAAGCGACCTTCCTGAACACCGTGCGCAACCGGCAGACCCGTTCGCTCTCGACGGGCGAACGTGACCAGATCGCCGAGCTCGCATCGACGAAGCCGAACATCGATCTGGAAATCCAGTTCGACTACAACTCGGCCGACATCGCCAAGACCTCGGTGCCGTCGGTGCAGGCGCTCGGCAAGGCGCTGTCCGATCCGTCGCTGAAGGGTTCGACCTTCGTGGTCGCCGGCCATACCGATGCGGTCGGCACGGACGAATACAATCAGGGTCTGTCGGAGCGTCGCGCCGACACGATCAAGAAGTACCTGGTGCAGAACTACGGCCTCAACGGCGGCGATCTCGTCACCGTCGGCTATGGCAAGACCAAGCTGAAGGACACCGCCAACGGCGCCGACCCGATCAACCGCCGCGTCCAGGTCGTGAACATGGACACCAAGACCGCGTCCAAATGATCTGAGAAGTAACAATCGACAGAACCGCCTGCCGCGAAAGTGGCAGGCGGTTTTTTTGTTTCAGATCCAGCTCTGGAACAGCATCAGCCGGTTGAAATTCTGCATCGAGGTGCCGATGAAAGCGGCCGAGATCGGCAACATCACCGCAAAGCCGATCGCGGCGACACCGACATAGGCCCACAACAGCCAGCGCGGCAGGTCGGCTTTGCGCAGCACATAAACCAGCGCCAGAGAAGCCGCGGTTGCGGCCGGCAGGTAATAGTAGATGAAGCCCAGCGTGCGCGGCAGCAGCGCCCAGGCGAGCCAAGGGCCGAAATAGAACGCCGCGATCAGGAACGCATCCCAGCGACGCGCGACGATGAAGTCGCGTAATACCACGACAAACGCGAGCAGCGCCGGCCACAGCACCAGCGGATTGCCAAGGAAGACGATCGCCGCGATGTTGTCATCCGTGGTCTTGTCGAACAGAAACCACACCGGCCGCGCCAGCAGCGGCCAGGACGGCCACGAGCTCATATAGGTGTGGCCGGCGATCGCGGTGGTGGTGTTGTCGGCAAAAATCCGGCGCTGCGCTTCGATCAGGTCCGGCAACGACAGGCCGTAGAGCGGAACGAAAGCGGCGAGATAGGTCACGGCCGGCAACAGTGCAAAGCAAAGCGCGGCATGATGCAGCCTGAAATCCGGCCAGAGATCCGGGCGGTACCAGTCGCTCGGCTTTGGGTCGGCAAACAGCGTGCGCCAGCTTTGCATCAGGCGCACCACCGCAATGATGACGATGCAGACGCCGAGCGGAAACAGCCCGCTCCATTTGCAAGCGGCAGCGAGGCCGAACAGGCTGCCCGCAAGTGCGAACAGTGCCTGCGGGCGCTCCTTTCGAAAGCCATGCATGAAGGCAGCGATGGCAAGCAGACCGAAGCCGAGCGCAAAGATGTCGAGCATCGCGATGCGCGCCTGCACGTAGAGCATCTGGTTGAACGCCGCGATCAGCGCTGCGGCGATCGCGGGCCCTTGCGCAGCGAACAGCGCAAGACCGCAGAGATAGATCGCAACAATCGCGAGCGCACCGAACAGCGTTGCTGGATAGCGCCAGCCCAGCGCATTGTCGCCGAATGCTGCAATCGATGCCGCGATCAGCTCTTTCGCCAGCGGCGGATGCATCGGATTGAGCATCGGCTGCGCGGGCGCAGCGCCCAGCATCTGCCGCGCCGCCGGCACATAATGCACCTCGTCGAACACGAACTTGTCCGGCGTAACCAGCCCGACCAACAGCGCGACATGAGAGACTAGGAAGATCGCGACAGCGATCACTGCGCTTCGCGACGTCATCGGAACCGCATGTGCCTGGAGCGACTGCTGTGGGATTATTTTGCGTGGCAAATCTGCGTCACCGCGAATAAAAAATAACTCAGCCGATCCATTGAACGCATTCTGCCGCAACTGTCACTAAGCTAACGCTCGTCTCGCGCTGCCTGTGATAATTCCGCCACAACATAGGCGCGCGCGATCCAGTACGATCAGGGACCTCGATCGGTTAAGACATGAATTTGCGTTTTCTGCTTTTCCCAACACTGCTGACATCTGCACTGTGCGCAGCGCCTTGCGCGCAGGCCCAGACCCGCGTCGGCGAAGCCGTCCTCGTCCAGAACGAAGTGGTGCGCGTCGCCGCGAGCACGACGCCAATCAATGTCGGCGACAGCATGCTGCGCGACGAGACCGTACGCACCGGCGCCGACAGCGCGGCGCGCTTCGTGATGGCCGACAGCACCAACCTGTCGCTCGGGCCGAGCGCGACGCTGAAGCTCGACCGCACCGTCTTCAATGACGAGCATAGCTATCGCGACGTCGCGATCCGGATGGCGACCGGCGCGTTCCGCTTCGTCACCGGACATTCGGAAAAGACGGCCTACAAGATCACGACCCCGCTCGCGACCATCGGCGTGCGCGGCACCATTCTCGACATCCTGTCGCAGCGAGGCCGCTCAGTCATCGTGCTCCAGGAGGGCGCGGCCAGCGTCTGCACGCTGAACTTCCAGTGCATTCAGCTCACCCAGCCGGGCGACACTGCGGTCATCACATCGACCGGCGGCAAGGTCACCATCACCAAGACCAACACACCGCCCTGGACTTTCGCCGCCAATTGCGCGGCGAATGCCGGGCTGTGCTCCGTCAACCAATACGCCGACGCCTCGCCGACCATCACACCCGCCGTCCATGACGACGGCATGCTGTGCGGGCGCTGACGATGGCGAAATTCGGCTTGAAAAGGCTTGTCGTCGCGAGCGCCTTGGCCGCAGTCGCCGCCCTTGCGCTGTTCGCGTTCAACACCCGCCCGGCCGCAGCCGCAAGCACCTGCGAGTTCGACTGTAGCGAGCCGAACCCGTACCAGTCGCCGCAGCCCTATCCAAGCCCATCCCCGTCACCGATCGCTTCCCCGTCGCCAACTCCGACTCCAACGCCGACGGGGGCCGATTCCAGCGGCAACTCGATCAGCGGCCTGGCCAACCAGCGCTTCAACCAGATGATCACCAACCGGGTGCTCGGTACGGTGCTGCTCGGCGTCAACGAACAGGTCAATTGCAGCGACTGCGTCAGCGCGTTCGGTTCGGCCGGCTCTTTCTCGGCCGGCGTCCACGGCCGCAAGGAGCTGACGCCAAACCTCTCGTTGCTCGCCGGCCTCGCCTACACGCAATACAACGAGGGCGGCTACCACATTACGAGCGCGCCGATCGGCGCCTTCGCGCTGCGCTATGACTTCACCGACTGGGGCTCATCGCGCCCGTTCTTCGACGTCGGCACGATCCTGACGCCGTGGGAGAAGGCACGCTATACCCGCAGCTACAATACCAGCCTCGGTCCAGTGAGTGTGACGAGTTCGACCGACGCGTCCAATTATGCGGTCTATGGCCGCGCCGGCTGGATGAGCCGGCTGTCACCGCGCGACGAGGTCGCAGCATCCATCGAGGTTTGGCAGCTCTGGCAGCGCGTGTCGGGTTACGCGGACAATGCGGTCGCATTCAATCCATTCGACGCCAACATCGCGACCGGCACCGACCGCACCAGCCTGGTCAAGATCGGTGGCCAGTGGACCCATCTGTTCTCCAGTAATATCGAGACCAACATCAACGGCGGCTGGGTGCAATCGTTCGCCAGTCACAGCGGCATCGTCGCCACCGTGACCGGCGAAGGCACCGTGGTGCCGACGATGGGCAACCAGGGCTGGTTCGAGTATGGCGGCCGCCTCGGCTTCCGCGTGCAGAAGGGCTGGGTCGTGGATCTCTTTGCCAACGGCACGCTCGGCCCGCAGCCAGTGGGCAACACCATTCATGGCGGCGTAGGGTTGCGGATCAATTATTAGCTCCGCTGTCATGCCCCGGCTTGACCGGGGCATCCAGTACGCCGCAGCTTCTCCGCATCACTCCACGGTCTCTGTAATACTGGGTCGCCCGGTCGAGCCGGGCGACGACAGAAGCGCGCTTTACGCCGCCGACTTGCCCTCGAACGCCCGGCGCAACACGTCGACATCGAGCTTCACCATCTTCATCATGGCCTGCCAGGCACGCGCGGCCGCCGCCTTGTCGGGGCTCGACAGGAAGTCGAACATCACCGTCGGCACCACCTGCCAGGCCACGCCCCAGCGATCTCTCATCCATCCGCACTGCTCTTCCTTGCCGCCATGCGCGAGGAACGCATTCCAGACGCTATCGACCTGAGCCTGGTCGTCGCAATGGATCATCAGCGAGATCGCGTGCGTGTACTCCATCGTCATGCCGCCGTTCAGCGCGACCAGGGGCTGCCCGGCCACGGTGAACTCGACGACGAGCACGGAATTTTCCTTGCCGGAGGGACCGTCCGCAACATTGCGCTGGACGTTGGTGATCGCCGAATTCGGCACGAGCGAGACATAAAACTTTGCGGCTTCCTCGGCATCGCCGTTGAACCACATGCAAGGTACAAGCTTGGACATTGCAGATCTTCCTTTCCTCGATTTGCGATCAGGCGTTCGCCATATCGTGCCGCGCGGGCATGGCCGCCATGTCCAGCCAGTTCACACCCCACATATGGCCATCCGGGTCCTCGAAGCTGCGGCCATACATGAAGCCGTAATCGTCAATCGGACTCGGATCGGCGACCGCGCCCGCAGCTTTGGCCTTTTCGACGATCTCGTCGACCTCGCTCCGGCTGTCGGCGGACAGGCAGAACAACGCCTGGTTCGAGGTCTTTGCATCCGCGATCGGTTTCGGCGTGAAATGACGGAACTTGTCGTGGGTCGTCAGCATCACGTAGATGGCCTCGGAAAGGACCATGCAACTTGCCGTGTCGTCGCTGAATTGCGGGTTCCTGGTCGCGCCGATCGCCTCGTAGAAGGCGGTCGCGCGCTTGAGATCGGTCACCGGCAGATTGAGAAAAAACATCCTGGGCATCGGAAGCTCCTTGGGCGGGTTCTGCCCAAGGACGGATGGCAGAGGCACCATCCGACACAGCTTCCGAATATTTTTGTGCGGGGATCTGCGAGGATCTGCCGCAGCCGGCGAGCTTTCCCAGTCTTACTTCTTTTCGTTCGGATCCCGATGGACGGGATCGATCCACAGCACGGTCTCCGGTTTCTCGACCGGCTCGATGTCGAGATTGATCGCGACCGCCTCGCCGTCGCTGCGCACCAGCACACATTCCAGCACCTCGCTCGGGCTGGCGTTGATCTCTTGATGCGGCACGTAGGGCGGCACGAAAATGAAATCGCCCGGGCCGGCCTCGGCAGTGAATTGCAGGCTCTCGCCCCAGCGCATCCGCGCCTTGCCCTTCACCACATAGATGACGCTTTCGAGATGGCCGTGGTGATGCGCGCCGGTCTTGGCGTCGGGCTTGATGCTGACGGTGCCCGCCCACAATTTCTGCGCGCCGACGCGCGCGAAATTGATCGCGGCTGCGCGGTCCATGCCTGCCGTCGATGGCACGTTGGTATCGAGCTGATTGCCGGGAATGACGCGCACGCCGTCATGTTTCCAGCGATCATCATGATGATGATCGTGGTCATGGTGGGAATGGCTGTGGTCATGGCCGGTCATGATTCTTGCTTTCTGTTGGTTCCGTGGCGGCGAAACTAACCAAAGCCAGGGCCCCAAGCCATACCAAAAAGGGAACTCTCCTAGCTGCCCTGCGTTGTCACCCCGAACAATATGGAAGGAGAGTTTCATGAGCAGCACGAGCGACAAGATCAAGGGTACCGCCAACGAAGCCATCGGCAAGGCCAAGCAGGGAATTGGTGAAGCCACCGGTTCCGAGCGCCTGCAGGGCGAAGGTGTGGTCCAGGAAGTGAAGGGCAAGGGCCAAAAGGCCATGGGCGACGCCAAGGACGCCGCAAAGGAAGCGATTGATCGCGCCGCAGCGGCAGCCCGTCGCGCGGCTGACTAACGCACGCCAAACCTAAAATGAAAAGACCGGCCGCAAGGCCGGTCTTTTTGTTGGTCAGTTTGTGCGCTCACTTCACCGCGAGCAACTCAACGTCGAACATCAACGTCGCATTCGGCGGGATCACGCCGCCGGCGCCGCGGGCGCCGTAGCCGAGCTGCGGCGGAATGATGAGGGTGCGCTTGCCGCCGACCTTCATGGTGGCAACACCCTCGTCCCAGCCGGCGATGACGCGGCCCTTGCCGATCGGGAATTCGAACGGCTCGTTGCGATCGACGGACGAGTCGAATTTCTTACCCTTCTGGCCATTCTCGTAGAGCCAGCCGGTGTAGTGCATCACGCAGATCTGGCCGGGCTTCGGCGAAGCGCCGGTGCCGACAACGCTGTCGATAGTCTGCAAGCCTGAAGCTGTGGTCATGGTCTTTCCTGCGGTCTGGGCCGAGGCCGTGGTGGAAACGAAGTCGGACACGCCACCGATCACGGTGATCGCGAGTGCCGACATGATGGCGAGGAGCGCGCGCTGGAAACGCTGCATAGAACACCTTCCGTTTGAGGCGGGAGGTGTCTAGCGCAATGTCATTGGCGTTTCCAGCCCCGGGACCTCGATCAGTAGCCGAGCGCGCAGCCGTCCTTGCGGGGATCGGAACCGCCGGTAAGCGTGCCCTTGTCCCAATCGATCCAGATCGCCTGGGCACCGCCGAGCGGGCCAACCACGCTGGTGGTCTTGTGGCCGAGCTTCTTGAGGCCTTCGACGATATCGGCCGGGACGCTGTCCTCGAGCTGATACTGACCCTCGTAGTGCAGGCCACGCGGCATATCGATCGCTTCCTGCACGTCGCAACCATAGTCGAGAATGTTGGTCACGACGTGGGTCTGACCGACCGGCTGATACTGGCCGCCCATCACCGCGAACGGCATCACCGAGCGGCCACCCTTGGTCATGAGGCCTGGCATGATCGTGTGCAGCGGCCGCTTGCCACCCTCGATGCAGTTCGGATGACCCGGCTGGATGCGGAAGCCGCCCGCGCGGTTCTGCAGCAGCACGCCGGTCTTGTTCGAGACGATCGCCGAGCCGAAGGAGTGTGCGACCGAATTGATGAACGAGCAGACGTTGCGATCCTTGTCCACGACCGTGATGTAGATGGTCGACGGGTTCATCGGCGGCGCGACGTTCGGCAGGTCGAGCATGCCGTCCATGCGGATCTTGCTGATGTACTCGTCGGCAAAACCCTTCTCCAGCATCTCGGCGACGTTGATCTTCATGTGCTCGGGAGAGGCGACATGCATCTCGCGGTTCATGTAGGCGATGCGTGCAGCTTCCGCCTCGAGATGGAAGCGCTCGACGCTGAGCGGCGCATATTTGGTCAGGTCGAAGCGCGACAGGATGTTGAGCATCAGCAGCGCGGTGACGCCCGGACCGTTCGGCGGGCACTGCCAGACGTCGTACCCCTTGTAGGTGCTACCGATCGGCGTCGTCGTCTCGGTGGTGTGCGCGGCGAAATCGTCGAGCGTGTGCAGGCCGCCGATCCCGCGCAGAGTCTCGACCATGTCTTCCGCGATCGCGCCCTTGTAGAAGGCATCGCGGCCATCCTTGGCGATCGCGCGTAGCGTCTTACCAAGCTCGGCCTGGCGGATAACGTCGCCCGCGACCGGCGGCTTGCCGCCCGGCAGGAGGTAACGCACGGTGTTGGTACCGTTCTTCAACTTCTCGAACTGGTTCTTCCAGTCGAAGGCGATGCGGGGCGCGACGACGTAGCCCTCTTCCGCCGCCTTGATCGCGGGCTGCAACAACCGGTCGAAGCCGAACTTGCCGTGGTCGCGCAGCACGGTCGCAAACGCGTCGATCACGCCGGGGATCGAGACCGCATGGGCCGAGGTCAGCGGCACGGACGTGATCTTGCGCTCGAGATACCAATCGGCGTTGGCCGCCTTCGGCGCCCGGCCGGAGCCGTTATAGGCGATGATCTTGCCCTCGCCGCGCGGCTGGATCAGCGCGAAGCAGTCGCCGCCGATGCCGGTCGATTGCGGCTCGATCACGCCGAGCAGTGCCGAACCCGCCACCGCCGCGTCCACCGCCGTGCCGCCCTCGCGCAGCACCTCGATCGCGACAAGGGATGCCTGCGGATGCGAGGTCGCCACCATTGCGTTGGTGGCGTGAACCGTGGACCTGCCGGGGAAATGGAAGTTTCTCATCGAAGTTTTGCTCTCTGAAGGCGCGTGGGCGCGGATGGCACGCCATCCGGGAAAAACCGGGTCTACATGACACATTCCAGCCCATCCGGGCAATGCTGGCATACCAGGGAAATGGCTGCCATCCGCTGGGCGTATAGACCTTTTGCCGTCCGGGGCCATGCGGGTTTTCTGGGCGGCGGACGCCTGCTAAACGGGCCACCATGACGTACAAGGTCTGCGCCTTCTACCAATTCGCCGCCCTGCCCGATTACCGCGAGCGGCGCGAGCCGCTGCGCGCGTTCTGTGCCGGCCTATCCCTAAAGGGCAGCGTGCTGCTGGCCGAAGAGGGCATTAACGGCACGATCGCGGGCACACCCGAGGCGATCGACGGATTTGCCCATGAGCTCGCGCACGGGACCTTGTTCGGCGGCAGATTGAACAATCTCGAACTGAAATACTCAACGGCGGAGACGATGCCGTTCGGTCGGCTCAAGGTGCGGCTGAAGAAGGAGATCGTCACGCTCGGCGATGCGGAGGCCGATCCGACCCGGCAGGTCGGCACCTACGTCGATGCGAGTAACTGGAACGCACTGATCGCCTCACCCGAGACGCTGGTGCTCGACACCCGCAATGCGTTCGAGGTGGCGATGGGCACGTTCGAAGGCGCGCTTGATCCCGGTATCAAAAGCTTTGGGCAGTTCAAGGATTTTGCCGCCGAGAAGCTCGATCCTGCAAAGCACCGGCGTATCGCGATGTTCTGCACCGGCGGCATCCGCTGCGAGAAGGCGAGCGCGCATCTGCTGGCGCGCGGCTTCACCGAGGTCTATCACCTCAAGGGCGGGATTCTGAAATATCTCGAACAGGTGCCCGAGGCGCAAAGCCGCTGGCGCGGCGAATGCTTCGTGTTCGATGAACGCGTGGCGCTCGGCCACGGTCTGCGCGAACGAGACAAGGACGCGACACGTGACGAATGACATCAAGATGCTCGCCGAGCGCATCGACACGCTGGAGACGCGTCTCGCCTATCAGGACGACACCATCGAAACCCTGAACCAGACCATCACTGCGCAGTGGAAGCAGATCGATGTGCTGACACGGCAACTCGCGCAGCTCAACGACCGACTGCAAGAGGCCGAGGCAAACGCGCCGGGTCCCACCAACGAGCGTCCACCGCACTATTGATCGGGATTACTGACCGGATGCCTTGGCCATCAGGGTCATGACTTCGCCAGACATCATCAGCCGATCGCGGCCGGCGTCCTTGGCGCCGTAGAGCGCGCGGTCGGCAGCTTCCACCAGCGATCCAGTGCCCGCAGTCCGCTCGAAGGCCGGACGGCAGGTTGCGCCGCCGACCGAGACCGTGACGCATGGCCCGGCCGGATTGGAGGCATGAACCAGACCCGCATTGTGGACAGCGTCGCGGATCCGCTCACCGATCCGGGCACAGCCGGCGGCATCAGTGTTCGGCAACAGCATGGCGAATTCCTCGCCGCCATAACGGGCCGCGAGATCACCGACCCGCTGCGCCTCGTCCGCAATGACCTTTGCGACCACGCGCAAGCAGGCATCGCCCGCGGGATGGCCGTATTCGTCGTTGTAGGCCTTGAAGTGATCGACGTCGATCATCAACAAGCCAAGGCTGGAACGGTCGCGATAGGCGCGCCCCCATTCCTCCGTCAGTCGCTCGTCGAAGCGGCGGCGGTTGGCAAGCCCGGTGAGGCTGTCCTCGATCGCGAGCGTTTCGAGCCGCGTCTCCAACTTCTTCTGCTCGGTAATGTCGCGCGAGATTGCGACCACCCCGTCGGCTGTTCCATTTTCCTTGCGCGTCACGCGCATGGTCGATTCCAGCCAGACCTCGGACTTCTGCCGATGTACGTTGCGATAGGTGACGCGCGCTTCTTCCGCATCGCCGCGCCTCATGGCATCGACGATGGCCTGGACATGCGGACGATCCTCCGGATGGATTCCAGCGAGCGCCTCCGTGCCGATGAGCTGATTGGGACGCCAGCAGACGACGCGGTTGGACGACGGCGAGACGTAGCGCAGCCGCTCGTCAAACCCGATGCGGGTCACCATGTCGCTGGAGCCTTCGGCGAGCAGGCGGAAATGCGCTTCCTTCTCGGTCAGTGCCGCCGCCATGTGCTGGCCGCGTTGCAACTGCCGCACCAGCACCGAACCGATAATCGCGATCAGCATCACCAGCGCGAGCACGTACAGCATGCGGGAGATCGCAGCAGAGCGCCACGGCGCGAGCAGTTCATCCTTGTCGACGGTGGCGAGCAGCACGAGCGGGTAACGGCCGCTGCGCTTGAAGAAGCTGACGCGCTCGGCGCCGTCAAGAGGCGATGTAAAATGGTAAGCGCCGCTGGTCCGTTGCAGGTTGGCGTTGCGGAACAGCGGCGTGTCGCCGACGCTGCGGCCGACAAATTTTTCGTTGTTCGGGTTACGCGCGACGATCATGCCGTCAGCATAGAGCAGCGTCACCGAGCTGTTGCGGCCGATCTCGAACTGCTCATAGAAGTGCGACAGGTAGCGGGAGCCAATGGCCGCGAGCACTACGCCGCCGAAGCTGCCGTCCGATTTGTTGAAGCGACGCGACAGGGTCACAACCCACTCGCCATCCAACAGGCTCTTCACGGGGTGGCCGACAAACGCTTCGCGCTGGGGCGAGAGCTGGTGGTGACGGAAGAACGCATCGTCGCTGAGCGTCGAGGCGATCGTGCCGGGCGCGGTCAGCCAATTGCCGTGGTCGTCGATGATGGCAAGGCTATGGACGCGATCCATCGCCTTCTTGCGCGCTTCCAGCAGGTTGCGCAGCTTCGCGATCGTGGCGGGATCGGCGCCATCCATCTCCAGCCGGCTGACGACGCCGACGACGCCGGAATCCAGCAGGTCGAGGCTATCCTCGGCATGCTGCGTCAGCGAACGGGCAACGTTTGCCATCTCGGTTTCGGCGCCCTTGAGCACCGCGTCGCGCGCAGCCCATTCACGCCAGCCGCTGACGCCGAGGATCGCCACGCAGGTGAGCACGACGAAGGCCGCCGCGCGCAACGGCAAGCGGCTCCATCCGGCTCTCTGTGAGGCGACGTTCATGCGGCAGAAATCTCCGATAGGCGGAACTTCTGCCGCTTCCCTTATTGAACCCTGAAGCGTCCGGGCGGATTCGCATTCATCTACGGGTTTTCCCGTACTCCTACGGACCGGGGCTTCCGCAGATCACTAACAAGGTCTTAGCAACCGTATCGGAAACCGGCGACGCCTAGCTGAAGATCGATTTGACCTTGTCCCATAGCGAGGGATTGTCGGCGTCCGCGTCGACCTTCGACGGGGGCGGCTGCGTGGCGCTGACAGGATCGGATGCGGGGAAAGTGTCTTCCAACCCGGTATCGAGCCTGGCGTGGCGATCGGCCGCGAGCGCTTCGCGCAAATCATCGGCGTGCTTGTCATGCGGCGCGGGATTGAAGGTCTGGGCCATGGTATTCCTCCTCCATTGGAGGGGCAACGCGGCGCATTTGCGCTGGTTCCCCTGTTCCGCTGCGGCCCTCGGCGGTGTATCAGGGACTTCAAATCTGCATCAGGATTTCCAGTGCCCCAGTCTTCGACAAAGCCCTTCATCGACGTGCTCTCCGGCCAGCGCCAGGCGGTCCCGCCCCTATGGATGATGCGGCAGGCCGGCCGCTATCTGCCGGAGTATCGCGAGGTCCGCGCCAAGGCGGGCGGCTTCCTCGATCTCTGCTTCAATCCGGAACTCGCCGCCGAGGTCACGCTGCAGCCGATCCGCAGGTTCGGCTTCGACGCGGCGATCATCTTCTCCGATATTTTGGTGATCCCCTACGCGCTCGGCCGCTCCGTGCGCTTCGAGGTCGGCGAGGGTCCGCGGCTCGAGCCGCTGGATGATCCGGCCAAGGTCGGAACGCTCGCTGCACGCGCCGACTTCGGCAAGCTCCAGCCCGTCTTCGAGGCGCTCAAGATCGTGCGCGGCGCGCTCGATCCGAAGACCGCGCTGATCGGCTTCTGCGGCGCGCCGTGGACGGTTGCGACCTACATGGTCGCGGGTCACGGCACGCCCGATCAGGCACCGGCGCGGATGATGGCTTACCGGCATCCGGAAGCATTTGCGAAAATCATCGACGTGCTCGTTGAGAACTCGATCGAGTACCTGCTGAAGCAACTGGAAGCCGGCGCCAATGCGCTGCAGATCTTCGACACCTGGGCCGGCGTGCTGCCGCCCGCCGAGTTCGCGCGCTGGTCAACCGAGCCGACGCGTCGCATCGTCGAGGGCGTGCGCGCCAAGGTGCCTGACGCCAAGATCATCGGCTTCCCGCGTGGAGCCGGTGCGCAGCTGCCTGGCTACGTCGAGACGACCGGCGTCAACGCCGTCAGCATGGACTGGACCGCGGAGCCCGCCTTCATCCGCGAGCGCGTGCAGAGCAAGGTTGCCGTGCAGGGCAATCTCGATCCGCTGGTGCTGATCACCGGCGGCGCTGCGCTCGACCGCGCGATCGACGACGTGCTGGCGAATTTTTCGCAAGGCCGCTTCATCTTCAATCTCGGCCACGGCATCCAGCCGGAGACGCCGATCGTCCATGTCGAGCAGATGATCAAGCGCGTGCGCGGGTAAACCGCGAAAACAACCCCATGCACAGTACAAATCATTGAGGAATTTCGCGCGCCGCCATCATTCGTTTTTTCAGAATAAAATTTGACACGTCGGGCAAAACAGGCGCACGATGGCACCATGGTACATCGGACGTTGGCGGCGGGTCCACGCACGATGATTGCCACGCCGGTGGCTTCCAAGCATCAGTGAACGGTGGCGCACCCAGCGGCGGGAGGCTGGTCCGCGCAGGATTGCGGCGCCCCTTCGAAGGCCATGATCGAAAGCTGTGCGATTGATTTGACACCGGCCTTCCGCATAATGCTGGCGCGGTGGTCCTCGACCGTTCGCGGACTAATGCCGAACTTCCGCGCGATCGCCTTGCTCGACGATCCTGCGATCAGATTATCCAGAACCTCGCATTCGCGCCTGGTGAGTCCGCGCGATTGCTTGAAATGCTCAACTGGACTGGTTGAGCGAGCGGGTAAGCCGGCGCCTGCCGACAGAATTCGCGCCACGAGGTCTCCCGGATTGAACGGCTTCTCGATAAAGTCTGCCGCCCCGATCCGAAGCGCGTGCACGGCGGTGGGGATATCGCCCTGCCCTGACACCATGAGGATCGGCGCCGGATAGGCTTGATCGGTCAGTTGCCCGAGCACCTCCAGGCCAGACCTTCCCGGCAGGCACAGGTCGAGAAGAATGCAGGCCGGAGACGTGTCGCGCGCCCTGGCGATGAGCGCATCACCGTCCGCGAAGAACATCGGTCGATACCCCGCGCCTTCGAGAACGACCCTCAGCATCGCTCGCATAGTCAGATCATCTTCGAGGATGAATATCTCATTCGCGGACATCGTCGCACCCCTTCTGCTCAGAACCGCGGCTGCTATGCGCCGGTCGCGACAGAAGGAAAAGTGAAAGCGATCAAGACAGTTCTCGATCAGATAACGACGAGTTTGTGTAAAATTGCATCGAGTTAGGCCGGAATTAACGCGCCTGGAGCGGCCGGCTGCGCGCGATAAGAACGGCAGCGGCCAGCGACATCCGGTCGCGTGCGAGGCGACAGTTGCCGTTCTTTTTCGAAATATCGGTTTGAAGGTGCCTGCCACACTGGATCAACGAAGCGCATGGTATTTTGAAATCGAAAGAGGCTCGGCGCCGTGACCCAGCATGTTCTGTTCATCGTCACCAATGCAGCCATCATCGGGCCGCACAATCGCAAGACCGGTTTCTTTTTTGCTGAGGTCGCTCACCCTTTCGCGGTGCTTGACGCGGCAGGGATCGCTATGGAGTTCGCGTCCGTTGCGGGTGGCTGGACGCCGTATGATGCGTACGACCAAAAGGATGAGGCCGAGAAGGCGTTCTTCGAAAGCAAGGCCTTCCGTCGTCTCAACCGGAGCCGCAAATTATCGGAGATCGATACTGCGGACTATGACGCCATTCTGATTCCCGGCGGCCTCGGGCCGATGGTCGATATCGCGCGCAGTGCCGACGTGCAAAGAGCCGTCGCGCGTTCCTGGACGACAGGGAAATTCGTGACTGCTGTCTGTCATGGCCCATGCTCGCTGCTCGGCGTGGACCTCGGCGACGGCGTTCCCTTCGTGCGCGGCAAGAAACTTACCAGCTTCTCGAAAAAGGAAGAGTACGACTACGCCCGCGAAGATGTCCCATTCGAGCTTGAGGATGCTCTGCGGGCCGAAGGTGCGGACTACACGTCGGCGGACAATTGGCAGCCCAAAGTGGTTGTCGATGGTCGCCTGATGACAGGCCAAAATCCGGCCTCTGCAGGCCCCATGGCAAAGGAACTCCTGGCGGCGCTCCGGAAACCTGCCTAGAGGCGAGCCGAGAGGCCGCGCGATCATCGGTGCCGCAGGGGTCGCGCCCTACCGCGGCCGGCTGCGCTCGATGATCTCGGCAGCGCCCTTGCCCAGCAGGTCCAGTCCGACGTGACGGCCGAGCTCGCGCGGGCGATTGGCGGGGCCAGTGCGCGAGGCTTCGATGATGGTGTTGCCGGAGAGATCGAGTACGGAGGCGGTCAGCGACATCCGGTCGCCCGCGATGGTCGAGAAGCCTGCGACGGGCGAATTGCAATGACCGTTCAGCACCCACAGCACCTCGCGCTCGGCGTCGGCGCAGAGATGCGCGTGAGCGTCGTCGATCGATGAGAGGATCTGCCGCGTCTGCCAGTCCTGCGCGGCGCATTCGACGGCGACGATGCCCTGCCCGGCGGCCGGCAACATCTCGGCCGCGGTGAATTCGTAAGCGATACGGCTGGAGAGACCCACGCGATCGAGACCCGATCGTGCCATGATCAACGCATCCGCAGGCCCGACCGCGCCGCCATCCGGCAGCTTCTGCTTCTCGCCATCGTCGAGCTTTCGCACGCGCGAGTCGGCAGCGCCGCGGAAATGGATAACCTCGACATCCGGAAACAGCCGCCGCGCATAGGCGGCGCGACGCACGGCGTTGGTGCCGATCTTGAAACCTTTCCCGCGGGACTGGCGCAGCGCGTCAAACGTCACGCCGTCGCGCAGCACCAGTGCATCGTTGGGCGGATCGCGCGACAACGTCGCACCGATGACAAGGCCCGGCGTGTCCTCATTCCCTGGCATGTCCTTCAGCGAATGCATCGCGGCCTGGAGCTCGCCCGCGAGCACAGCGGCGCGGATCTGCGCGACGAAGGCGCCGCCCTTGCCGCCGTGCGGCAAGAGCTTGCTGGTCTGGTCGAGATCACCCGTGGTGTCGAACTTGACGATCTCGACGTCGAGACCGGGCACGGCAGCGGTCAGGCGGCGCGCAATCTCTTCCGTCTGGGCCAGTGCCATTGCGCTCTTGCGGGTGCCGATCTTCAATCGCGTCGCCAAGTCTTGATCCTTTCAATGCGCGTCGTTTTGTTTGAGCATGATCGTATCGGAAAACCGGCCTCCACTTTGCGCTAACGCGGCCCTCCGGGTCCGGATCATGCTTTACCGCGCGTCCTCCAATATCATATCGGAGGCCTTCTCCGCGATCATGATGATCGGTGCGTTGGTGTTCCCCGAGACGAGGTCCGGCATGATTGAGCCGTCGACGACGCGGAGGCCCTCGAGCCCCCTCACCTTCAGCCGCTGGTCCACCACCGCGAGCGCGTCGTTGCCCATACGACAGGTCGAGGTCGGATGGTAGATGGTGCTGCCGCGATCGCGGCAATAATCCAGGATTTCGGCATTCGTGGATACCTTCGAACCGGGATCATACTCACTGATCACGAACGGCTTCATCGCCGGCGCGTTCAGGATCTTGCGCAGCATCTTGATGGCTTCGACGTTGGTGGTGCGGTCGGTCTCGGTCGACATGTAGTTGATGCGGATCTCCGGCGGCACGGTGGGGTCCGCGCTTTTGATGCGCAGTGACCCACGGCTTTCTGGCCGGAGCTGGCACACCGACGCCGTGAAGCCGGAGAAATCATGCAGCCGCTCGCCCATCTTGTCGGTCGAGAACGGCAGGAAGTGCACCTGGATGTCGGGCGAAGCAAGGCGCGGATTGGTCTTGAAGAACGCGCCTGCCGTACCGGCCGCGATCGTCAACCAGCCTTTCCGGAACAGCGCGTAGCGCGCGCCGGCCAGCGTGCGGCGGATCGGATTGTTGACGGTATCGTTGAGCGTGATCTTTTGCGAGCAGCGCATCACGATACGGACCTGCATGTGATCCTGCAGATCGTGACCGACGCCTTGGGCATCGAGCACGACATCGATGCCGTGCTTGCGCAACAAATCCGCAGGCCCGACGCCAGAGAGCTGCAGGAGCTGCGGCGAATTATAGGCGCCGCTCGACAGCACGACCTCTTTCCGCGCCCGTGCGCGACGCACATGTGCGCCTTGCCGATACTCGACACCAACCGCGCGGCGGCCCTCGAACAGCACGCGCTGGCCGAGCGCCTCGGTTTCGACCGTGAGATTGCCGCGGGTCTTTGCAGGGCCAAGATAGGCCACCGCCGTCGAGGCGCGGCGACCGTTGCGCGTGGTGGTCTGGAACAGGCCGACGCCTTCCTGCGTGGCGCCGTTGAAATCGGGATTGTAGGGAAGCCCGGTTTCAACCGCGGCGTCCATGAAGGCTTTCGACAGCGGATCAGTCACCACCATGTTGGAGACCGGCAGCGGCCCACCCGTGCCGTGATATTGATCGGCGCCGCGCGTCTGGTTCTCCGCCTTCTTGAAGTAGGGCAGCACGTCGTCATAGCCCCAGCCGGCATTGCCGCGCTGACGCCAGCGGTCGTAGTCCTCATGCTGGCCGCGAACGTAGAGCAGGCCATTGATCGAGCTCGATCCGCCCAGCGTCTTTCCGCGCGGCTGGAACACCTGCCGGCCCTTCAGCTCGGGCTCCGGCTCGGTCTGGTACATCCAGTTGACGGACTTTTCCTTGAATAGTTTTCCGTAGCCGAGCGGCACGTGAATCCAGATGTTGGAATCCTTAGGGCCGGCCTCGAGCAGCAGCACGCTGTGCTGGCCGTTCGCCGAGAGACGATTGGCGAGCACGCAGCCGGCGGAGCCGGCGCCGACGATGATGTAGTCGAATTCAGGATCGGATGGCGCGAGGGCGGAATTTGCGTTCATGCGCTACTGTTCTTCTTGTTGGTGTGGCGTTTCCAGATGTCGTGACTAGCACAATCATGCAGCGGTACGCAGCGCCTCGACCAGCGACTTGAACGCACGGGCATATTCCGCACCCGCCCTTGCGATATCGGCGCGCCCGGCGCAGGCGACCGCGGCCTCCGTCACTGCGCCGAGCAGCAGCCGCGCCAGTGGCTCGACCGGCTGCTTGGCGATGAGGCCGGTCTCCATCGCGACCGCCAGCGCACGCGGCATCTTGCCGCCAAAATGCTTGGCATCGATCTCGCGCCAGCGCTCCCAGCCGAGCACGGCCGGACCGTCACGCAGGATGATCTGGCCGGTCGAGCCTTTGGCTGTTGCGGCAAAGTAATGCTGGGTGCCGGCGACCATCGCGGCCAGCACATCCTTCTCGGCACGCGCGGCGCTGTCGATTTCGACAACGAGATCGCGCGAGACCAGGTCGAACACGGCTTCGAACACCGCCTCCTTGGTCTTGAAGTGATGATAGACCGCGCCCTTGGCGATGCCGGCGCCTTCGGCGATCTCGTCCATGGTGGTCGCGGCAAAGCCCTGCGTCCCGAACAGCCGGCGCGCCGCCGTCAGGATCGCCTCCGTTGTCGCCGCCCGCCGCTCCGCCTGTTTCGCCATGAGTCCCGTCTTCACCTCTCCCCAGCGGGGGAAGGTCGGATTGCGCAGCAATCCAGGTGAGGGGCCGCAACATTCGGTGAGACTGTAACCCCTCACCCGGATCGCATCTTTGATGCGATCCGACCTCTCCCTTCGGGAAAGGTGTCTCAGTCCCTGGCTCGCATCGCTTCGACTCACCCTGCTCTAATCGAATTCCTCCTCGGCCACCAGTTGACTTTTCGACCACCAGTCGGTATTTACCGACCAGCAGTCGGTTTTAATCGTGAGGACCATCATGCCGAGCCGTGACATCGTCGAAGAATTTGCGAAGCGCCTGGAGAACGGAGACTTTATCGGCGCGATCGAGGACTACTGCACGCCCGACGCCGTGACCTATGAGAACAACACCTCACCAACGGTCGGCCGCGACGCTCTCGTCGCCAAGGAGCGAGGCGTGTTGGCAATGTCCAAAGAGGTGAAGGCCGTCCGCGTCGGGCCGAGCCTGATCGAGGGCGATAACGTCGCCACGCGCTGGATATTCAGCTTCACCAACACCGAAGGTGTCACGCGCAATTTTGAGGAGATCGCGTGGCAGACATGGCGTGGCGAGCAGATTGTCGAGGAGCGGTTCTTTTACGACCCGAAGCAGTTGGGACGGTAATCTAGCGGGGGCACTCCGCGCCGCTGTCGATCCAGGCCTGAACCAATTCTCCGGCCGCCTGCTGGCTGCCGGGAGCGGGCTTGCGACCTTCGCCGGGATTCCAGGCCCAGCCGACGAGATCGTCCTTGGCGATATGCTCCTGCAGCGCGGCGAGGTCGCGGCCGCCGTTGAGTTGGACATCCTTCAATTGGCGGCAGATCTCGCCCAGTGACTTGCCCTGCCACGCCATCGACAACGGCGCAAAGCCCCATCGCTCATGGCCGGGGATGCTGCGATAGGAAGCGTCCTCGTGAAGCGTGACATTGTGCGAGGTGTGGCAGCCGGAGCAGTTGGCTTCGAAATGCCCGGTCTCGGCACGCCAGATCGGCGGCATGTGCTCGTGAAGATCGTCGCCCTGCGTTGGATGGTCCCCCGCCGGATGGCAGTTCATGCAACGCGGATTGGTGATGACTTTGCCGATCTCATCGAAGATCGCTCGTGATCGCTCACTCGTGTTCGAGATCGACGAAAAGTCGGAGGGACTTTTCAGCGGCGGGCTAGCAGACGATTGGTCCGCGCGAAGTGCGGGCGCAAAGGCCGCAATTGCTGCGAACGCAAAAATCGCGACGCTTGCTGCGCGCGTGACTGATTTGGATGCACCGATCATGTGGCCTTAATGGCCACCCGCGCCTTTTGTTCCTGTCTCTCGCTGGGCCGCTGACGATCGCCGTGCTGCTCGCGACATGGAAGTGACCCGTTACGGGCCCTCACGCAGTCTGCTAAACTGATCTGCACGCGCCTATGATGGAGGCATCATATGCAACATCAGGTACAATACTGGTTTCCTGCGAAGCGGTACGGCTGGGGCTGGGGGATGCCGGTCACCTGGCAGGGTTGGGCGATCATGATCGCCTATGTGCTTCTAATCGCCATCGGCGCGGCCACGATACCAAGGCACTCATTGGCGGAGTTCATGACCTATTTTGTCGTGCTGACGGTTCTCTTTGCCGGCGTGTGCTGGTGGAAGGGCGAGCCGCCGCGATGGCGATGGGGCGGTGACTAGCTTACACCCAGGTCAGACCGCATCCGCCCTAAGTAGCGTATCCACGGTAATCGTCCCCCGCGCACGCGACACGCAGGCGCAGATCTTCGCGTTGCTTTGCTTCTGATGATCGCTGAAGAAGACGTCGCGATGGTCTATCTCGCCGTCGATAGCGACGACGTCGATGGCGCAGAGGCCGCATTCGCCGCGCTTGCAGTCGGAGATCACCTCGAAGCCGCTGGCATTGAGCACGTCGAGCATCGAACGCTCGCGCGGGATTTCGAGCTCGATATCCGAGCCCTTCAGGCGCACGCGAAAGGCCTCAGTCGGCAGCGTGCCGCTGGAGCCGAAGGTTTCATAGCGGAGATCGGAAAGCGGATGGCCCGCGCCGATCCAGGCGTGGCGCGCGGCATCGAGCATGCGCATCGGGCCGCAGAACAGGGTCAGCGTGCCCTTGGGCAGCGAGGCGAACAGCGCGTCGAGATCGAGCCGCTTATCTTCATCGCCGGCATGGACGATCAGGCGATCCCCAAGCATGCCGGAGAGATCGTCGAGATAGGCGGCATCTGCGCGGCTGCGCACGGCGTAATGCAGCGTCACGTCAGCGCCGCGGCGCGCCAGCGCCTGCGCAGCGCCGAGGATCGGGGTGATGCCGATGCCGCCGGCGATCAGACAATAATTTTCGCGAGCCCAGTCGACCGCGACGAGCGAGGCCGGCCGGGTGATGTCGAGCCGCGCGCCGGGTGCGAGCTGCCACATGTAGCGCGAGCCGCCGCGGGAATCCTCGGCACGACGTACCGCGATGGTGAAGCCGCGCGGCGAGGCTTCGCCGACCAGCGAATAGGACCGTGTCTCGGGCAAGCCATCGATGGTGACGCTGACATTGATGTGGCTGCCGACCGGATAGGCCGCGCCGTCGAACTGGTCGGGCCGGATGAGGAATTCGCGGATGCCGGGCGAAAGATCGCGGGTCGACACCAGCGTTGCCGGAATCCAGGTTTCGATGAAGCGCATGATGCCCTCAATCGGTTGCGGTCTTGATCAGCGCGAGCGCCGGCAAGAGGTCGAGATGGGTGCGGTTGCGCAGCGCGAGGCGCAAATTTCGCACGGCCAGCCGTGCATGTTCGCGCATGATCGCTTCGGCGCGCGCGCCCTCGCGGTTCTCGATGGCGTCGATCACGACACGGTGGTGCTCCTGCCCGATGATCAGGATCTGCTGCGCTTCGGGTAGCGCCGACTGCGCCATCACGAAGCCGCTCGGCGACGCAAAGGGTAGCGCGGAGGCGCGGTCGATCTGCCGGATAAGAGGCGGGCTGCGCGATAGTTCCGTGAGCAGCGCGTGGAAGCGCGCGTTCAGCGTGACATAGGCCGAGAAGGCCTCGATCGAGATCGGCACCTGGCGCAGGAGATCATCGATCGCGAGATGGCATTCCTTCAGCGGCTCAAGCTCGCGCGCGGAGACGCCGCGTTCGGCGGCGAAGCGCACGGCGAGGCCTTCCAGCGTGCCGCGCAGCTCGATGGAGTCGGAGATGTCGCGCTCCGAAAACGCTTTCACCATGAAACCGCCGGAGGGGATCGCCTCCAGCAGCCCCTCTTCCTCCAGCCGCACCAGCGCCATGCGCACCGGGGTGCGCGAGGCGCCTGTCGTCTCCACCGCCTGCAGCTCGGAGATGCGCTCACCCGGACGCAAAGATCCGGCGAGGATCTGGTCGCGCAGCGCGAGCTGCGCCTTTACGGTCTGCGAGACGGAGCGATCGACCTCACGCTCGGCCATGACCTACTCCGCGGCCTGGAGATGCGTCGGCGGGTTTTCCTTCGCCACCATCTTGTCGATCAGCTTGCGCGTCCACATCGCACCGGCGTCGATGTTGAGATTGTAGAAGATGCGATCCGGGTTCTCGTCCATGGCACGCTGCTGCGCTTCGAGGATCAGCTCGTCCTCATGGAAAATGCCGGAGACGCCTTCGCGGATCTCGGTGGTGATGCGCTGTTCACCGATCTGGTAATTGCGCACGAAGGCCCAGAAATAATGGCAGGTCTTCTCGGTCTCGGGCGTGATGGTGTTGAGCACGAAGCCGTTGACGCCCTGCGAGCGGTCGCCTTCCGGTGCGCCGGTACCGGTCGGCGCCACGCCGACGTCGATCGCGATGGTGCACGGCGCCTCGAAGCGGATGATCTGCCAGCGGTCGACGAGCCCGGACTTGCCGAGCTGCTTGGCCCAGAACGGCGGCGCCTCGATGCCGCGCATCCAGCGCGTCACCGTCACCGTCTTCTCGCCATGGGTGACATCGAACGGCGCTTCGGCCACCGCATCATTGCCGATGGATGAGCCGTGCACGAAGGTCTCGTGGGTGAGGTCCATGAGATTATCGAGCACGAGGCGGTAGTCGCAATTGACGCGGATGGTCTTGCCGTCGCCGGCCCAGGCCGGATCGTGATTCCAGTGCATGTCGGGGACGAGCGCGGGATCGGCGAGCGCAGGATCGCCCATCCAGAGCCAGATGTAGCGATGGCGCTCGACCACGGGATAGGCACGCACGCAGGCCGACGGGTTGATGGTCTCCTGCGAGGGCATGAAGGTGCAGCGGCCCTGCGCATTGTATTTCAGGCCGTGATAGCCGCAGATGACGGTGTCGCCCTCGAGCCGGCCCTTGGACAGCGGCACCAGGCGATGCCAGCAGGCATCCTCCAGCGCGGTCACCGAGCCATCGGCCTTGCGGTACATCACAACGTGCTTGCCGCAGATCGTGCGCGGCAACAGCGCCGGCTTCACGTCGGCGTCCCACGCAGCGGCGTACCAGGCGTTCATGGGGAAGGGTTTTGTCACCGGACGATCTCCCAAAGCTTATGTATGCGTTATGTATACAATAGCGGAGGGATAGAATCGTTCAAGGCCAATTTGGCCTTATCAAGATACCTCTAGTAGTTTTATTGTATACATACTGAAGTCGTCATCGCCGGGCTTGTCTCGGCCATCCACGCATCGCGACACGGCGCAAAGGACGTGGATGCCCGGGACAAGCCCGGGCATGACGACCTCTCGCGAATGTAGAGACGTGGCTGTTCTGAGGGTTCGAGCCTTACGCCCCGAACACCTTCGCGAGCCCCGCCTGGGCCTCTTCCTGAATCCGCTTCAGGTGCTCGGTGCTGCGGAAGCTCTCGGCGTAGATCTTGTAGACGTCCTCGGTGCCCGATGGACGCGCGGCGAACCAGCCGAAATCGGTCTCGACCTTGATGCCGCCGAACGACTGGCCATTGCCGGGCGCCTTGCTGAGCGTCGAGCGGACCGGATCACCAGCGAGCTCCTTCAGGCCGAGTTGCTCCGGCGTGACGGACTTCAAAATGTTCTTCTGCGGGCCGGTCGCGGCGACGTCGATGCGCGCGTAATGCGGCATACCGAACTCGGCGGTGAGTTCGTTGAACAGCTGGCTCGGATCGCGGCCGATCTTCGCCATGATCTCGGCGGCGAGCAGGCCGAGGATGACGCCGTCCTTGTCCGTGGTCCACACGGTGCCGTCGCGGCGCAGGAACGAGGCCCCTGCACTCTCCTCACCGCCGAAGCCGAAGCTGCCCGTGACGAGGCCATCGACGAACCATTTGAAGCCGACCGGCGTCTCCACCAGCTTGCGGCCGAGTTTCTTGGCGACGCGATCGATGATCGAGCTCGACACAACAGTCTTGCCGATCGCGGCGTCCTTGCTCCAGTTCGGGCGATGCGCGAACAGATAGGAGATCGCGGTCGCCAGATAATGGTTCGGATTCATCAACCCGCCGGTGCGGGTGACGATGCCGTGGCGGTCGGCGTCGGTGTCGTTGGCAAAGGCAACGTCGAAGCGGTCGCGCATCGCAATCAGGCTTGCCATCGCGTAAGGCGACGAACAGTCCATGCGGATCTTGCCGTCCCAGTCGACCGTCATGAAGCGGAAGGTCGGGTCGATCGCCTCGTTCACGACCGTCGCCTTCAGCCCGTAGCGATCGATGATCGGATGCCAGTAGTGTACGGCGGCGCCGCCGAGCGGATCGATGCCGATATTGACGCCGGCGGATTTGACGAGCTCGAGATCGACGACATTGCCGAGATCGGCAACATAAGGCGTGATGTAGTCATAGGCGTGGACGTTCGACGATTTCAGCGCCTTCGCATAGTCGATCCGCTTCACGCCCTTCAGCTCTTCGGCGAGATAGGCATTGGCGCGCTTCTCGACGACGGAGGTCACGTCGGTATCGGCCGGGCCTCCATTGGGCGGATTGTATTTGTAGCCGCCGTCTTCGGGCGGATTGTGCGAGGGCGTGACGACGACGCCGTCGGCGAGGCCCGACGTGCGGCCCTTGTTGTAGGTGAGGATCGCATGCGAGATCACCGGCGTCGGCGTGTAGCCGTGATCCTTGTCGATCATGACCTCGACGCCGTTCGCCGCGAACACCTCCACAGCGCTCGCAAGCGCCGGCTCGGCCAGCGCGTGGGTGTCGATGCCGATGAAGAGCGGACCGGTCAGCCCCTTCTCTTTCCGGTAGTCGCAGATCGCCTGCGTGGTTGCAAGAATGTGGCCTTCATTGAAGGTGTTCTTGAACGAGGTGCCGCGATGGCCTGACGTCCCGAACGCCACCCGCTGCGCCGGGTCGGCCGCATCCGGCTTGTTGGCGAAATAGGCCGTCACGAGCCGTGGAATGTTGGCGAGCGCGTTCGGCGAGGCCACCTTGCCCGCCGCGGGATGAACATCAGCCACTGGGAATATCCTCGTCCTTGAAAAATTGAGGTCCTGCTCACCATAGCACCGGGCCTGCACGCGCCAAGCCAAAAGCCCCTGGTCGTAGGCGGCAACAAATGGCCGCATTTGGGTCTCTCAATGACGGCATGACCATTCTCGCAACGGCCGTGCTTCTCGCCAGTTCCTTGGCCTTTTCTTCACCGGACTATGTCAGGGCCGCCGACGTCGAGCCCAACCCGATGCTGCGCTCTGCGGCCGTGGACCACGACCTCGCCAAGGTGAAGCGGCGGATCGAGCGGGCGCTCCATGGCGACGCATCCGAGAATGCCGCAGCGTCATCCCTTCCCGACGCGGTGCACTAACAGCACGCATTCCCCCGGGACGGCGGTCCCCGCGTTCTCCGGAACATGCTATGGTTCGAGGCATATTGGTCTCCTCGAATCGTCCCATGATCTTTTTCCGCAAGTTACTTTGCCTGGTGATTGCCGGCTTTACTTTGGCCGGCGTGCCGGCGCACGCGGCCCAGTTTTATATCGAAGACCTCCGCATCCCGATGGCTGCGGCCGGACCGCAAGGACTGGAGGCATTCCTGGTTCGACCGGCCGGGACCAAGCGTTATCCGCTGGCGTTGCTGAGCCATGGTTCGCCGCGCAGCTTTGCCGATCGCGCGACCATGTCAGCTCACCAATATTACGGCATCGCGCTCGAATATGCCCGGCGCGGTTTTGCGGCGCTGATCGTGATGCGTCGCGGCTATGGCACCTCGCCGGGCGGCCGCGTCGACAGCATCGGCGGCTGCGCCAACGCCGCTTATTTGCCGGCAGCGGCCGTTGCGGTTGCCGACCTGCGCGCTGCGGTCGATGCGATGGCGCGCCGCCCCGACATCACCACAACAGGCATGATCGCGGCCGGCCATTCCGCCGGCGGGCTTGCGACCGTGGCGCTGACGGCAGAAGCGCCGCCCGGCCTCGTCGCCGCGATCAGCTTTGCGGGTGGCCGCGGCTCGCTCGACGATGACGAGGTCTGCAATCCGAACGGGCTGGTGCAGGCCTTCGCGACCTTCGGCAAGACCTCACGGGTGCCGATGCTGTGGGTCTATTCGGCCAACGATTCCTTTTTCGGCCCCGATCTGGCGCGCCGGTTCTATGAAGGCTTTCGGATCAGCGGCGGCAACGTCAAGTTCGTCCCAGCGCCGCCGTTCGGCGATGACGGGCACTATCTCTATTCCGTGGAGAGCCGCCCGCAATGGACGCCCTATGTCGACGCCTTTCTGCGCGAGCGCGGGCTTGCACAGGAGATGCTAAGCGCGCCCGATCCGCTGCCGCCGCCGAGCCATTTCAGTGACGCGGCGAAAGCCGAATTCTCGCGCTATCTCGCCAGCGTCTCGCCGCACAAGGCTTTTGCCGTGTCGCCGAACGGCGGCTACGGCTGGCGCTCAAGCCGCAATACGGTGGAAGACGCAGAGCGCGACTCGCTCGCGGCCTGCATGAAATGGTCGCCGACCTGCACGCTCTATGCCGTCGACGACCGGCTCTCTTCCGGAAGCGTGCCGCAGGGAACGACCACGAACCAGGTCTCGCGCTCGCGATAGGCCAGCGCGCGCCCTCCTCAGCGTCCGCCCACCAGCGCACCCAGTCGCGAGAGATATTCGGCAGCCTGGCTGCACAAGGTGGCGTCCGCCATGCCGTGCCTGATGGCGGTTTGCAGCAGATGCACCATCCGTTCGGGGGCGCCGCTCCGGCTTGACTGCATCAGTGCGACGTCGAGCAGAAGCGGCGCCAGCGTCGCCTGCTCGCGCGCCTCCAGCGATTGGAAAACGCCCTCCCAATGCGCACCCGTCCTGGGTATCGCGGCATACAATTCTTCGACGAGATCCATCGGATATGCGGTGCCGGCGATCTCGAACGGCGATGCGATGTCGTCCTTGAGCGACACCGCGCACAACATGCCCATGACGTAGGCCGTGTGATAGGAGCTCGCGAGCGCGCATTTGGTCTTGTCATGACCATTCAGCCGCCGGATCTGCCCCGGCCCCGAACGTCCTGCGGGGAGAAATCCGACCTTGTCCTCCAGCGAGGCCACGACGCGAAAGCCGAATGCCGCGCCCGGACTCCAGGTCGACGACAGCAGCGGCCACGCCATCAGCGCCTCAGCCGCGAGGTCATAGTCCTCGATGACGAGCGCGCGAGCGAGCACGGACCCCGCCTCGTCGAGAAACTCGGCGCGCGGCCGCGGCAATTTCAACGCCCAGCTCCCGAAATTGGTCGCATACATCGGGGCATGCGTGAGTGCGTAGGCGTCATCGCGTGTGCCGTTCAACAGATCGATCGGGTTTCCGAGCGCCGTCTTGTGCGCGATCTGCTCAAATGCAGGGCCTGGCTCCTCGTTGCGCCACAGCGCGTGCAACCAGAGCAGTTCGAGTTCGCGGTACGGCACCACTTCGTGCCCGGTTCGCGCGGACGCCGACCAGCTGCGCTCCAGCAAATCGTCGAAGTCGGGATCGGCATGGCCGAGCGCGCTCAGCAGGATATGTGGCGTTGCAAGCTGCAGGCAGACCGTGGGGTGGCGTACGACGTCCCAGCGCATCCGTTGCGAGCGCGCATAGGGCACGAGATCTCGCAGCAGCGCCGTCGTGGCGGCATCGGGCGCGTGGCGCGCGGCCACATGGAGCAGCATCGCAGTCTCGGCGAGCGGCTTTTCGGCCGCGAAATTTCCATCCGGGACCTCTGCACCGTCAAACCCGTCCTTGCCGAGGAACTGGAGCGTTCGCTCGGCGATACGCAAGGCGAGATGCAGGCGCCGCCGGAGATCTTCCCCGGCATTTATGGTGGGAGCCGCAATGCGGTTGCTAGCCGGCGCGGCGATCCGATCCTGTAGATTTGGCATGGGCGCCTCACGAGGGGGAGTGCGGGAACTGATGGACCAAAGCAAGATCGTGGCCGCGCCGGAGCGCACCTCAAGACAATGTCAGCGACCGGTGACCTCGGTACGGATCGCGACGGGATCGATCGCCTGATCCAGTTCCACCACCGGCGGGATGCAGTAGCGGATCATGCGGTGGCCGACGACGAAGCCGAACTCGCTATCGCTGGAGGTCGCAAGGCTCGCGCCATTCTCGGCGACGAAATTCCCGAAGGCATTGAAATCGAACACCTTCGCTCCCAGAAACTTGCGGACGATCTCTTCCCTGTTTGCAGCTTTGCTCATGTTGCCTCCTGCTCATCGGTGGATCGATCTGGATCGCGGGATGCGACCAGTAGCGACGGCACAAAGGATGATCCGAACGCGGGGCAAGGCGTGTGAGCGACCTTACATTTCAAGAATAGTTGAGCACAACCGCGCGTGGATGCGCGCAACTGCGGGTCTCGCGCTCGCCATAGCCGCCTGGCCGGCCGCCGACACATCGGTTGTTAACGCCGAAGATGTAGGACAGGCTGCATGCAGCGGAATCCGGCAAGATCAAACCTTAACGCGACGTGGAAACACGTCGTGATGGCCGTGCTGTTGTCGGCATCGACTTGCGCACAGGCCCAGGAAACTGCCAAAGAGGCCGACCTCGGCGCCGGCGAAACGGCGGCCTCGCGGGCGGAGATCCGAAAGATCATCGAGCATGAAACGGCGCGGACCAATCTGCCCGCCGACATTGCGGAAGCCGTCGTCTTCGTCGAAAGCGGCTACAACTCGGCCGTCGTCGGCAGCGCCGACGAGCTCGGCCTGATGCAACTGCGGCTCGAGACCGCAGCGACGCTCGGCTTCAAGGGAAATGCCGCGGAGCTTGCAGAGCCCGATCTCAACATCCACTACGGCGTGCTTTATCTCAGCCGCGCCTGGCGTCTCGCCGGCGGGGATCTCTGCCGCGCGTTGGTGAAATATCGCTCCGGCCACGACGACGAGGAGATGACCCCTCGTTCACAAGTCTACTGCAATCGGACCCGCAACCGGCTGCTCGCCATGAACTCGGAAGCGGCGACCACCCAGGTGGTGGCCATTCCACCGCCGGCGCCGACGCTGGAACCAGTAGCTGCGGCGGCGACGAAACCTGCACGAGTTGAAAAGCCCCAGACGCAAGCCAAGCTGACACAGCCCAAGCCAACGAAGCCCACGGACGTCTATGTGCGCTATCGCCGGGGCACAGCGGCAGCGAGCCGGGCCTATTGGGCGGAGCATGAGGCCAGGGTCAGCCGGATCAAGGCCCGCATCGAAGCAAGGTGGAAGCGGACGGCCTCGCGTTAACAGTCGTTCGCTGTGAGACGGACGTAGCTCTTGACGAGACCGTCATTGCCGATGGAATACTGCGGATGATCCCCTTTTCGGGACAGCTGCAGCGATTAAGCCAACAGTCTTTTCCGCGTAACCACGAATAGAGACGATGCACAACAGTTTGAGAGTTTTGTTCGCGATCTTCGCGACCGCAGCCGTGGCCACATCGACCTTCGTCGCCATCCGCCTCGTCGTCGGCTTCAGCGGCTGAGTAGCAACCACACCGGTCAACGATGATGACCGGCGCCAGATCGCCAAGCAGGACTAGAGGCGCTCGCTGAGCGCGAGCTTGTAGCCGACGCCGGTGACGGTGGCGATGACAGGCGTTCCACTACCGACGAGCTTGCGACGCAGCCGCGCCACCAGCGCATCGACGGTGCGGATGTCGACCTCAGCCTGGCGATTGCTGACCACCTCGATCAGATAATCGCGGCTGAGCGGCCGTCCATCGGCGCCAACGAGCGCGGCCAGCAGATCGAACTCGGCGCGGGTGAGCGCGACTGGCTTGCCGTCGCTGCCGAGCAGTTCGCGCCGCGTCAGATCGATGATCCAGTCACCGAACGCGATCGAATTGTGGTTGCGCGCGGCCTTGCGATCGAGCGAGCGTCGCCGCAGCACGCTGCGGGCGCGTGCGAGCAGATCTCGTAGATTGATCGGCTTGGTGACGTAATGGTCGCCAGCGATCTCCAGGCCCAGGATACGATCGACGTCGGTGTCGCGGCGGGTCACGAAGATGATGCCGGCGTTGCTGGTCGCCTGGATTTCCTTGGCAAGCTCGAAGCCATCGCCATCGGGCAACTGCAGGTCAAGGAAGACGAGGTCGGCGCGCCCGCGCAGTGCCTGACGGCATTCGGCGCAGGTTGCGGCGCCGACCACATCGAAATTGTTCTCGCTGAAGTAACCGACCAGCATTGTCCGCGTTACCGGATCGTCTTCGACCACAATCAACCGCTCGCGCCCAATAGGACGCAATTCCTGGAGTGCGGAATCAGCCACGATGTTGGATATCCTGTGTGCCTGCGACCCGGTCGGCAAATTCAGATCACCGCGCGATGCGCTGTCCTGTGAACGTACATTCACGGCCTATTCGAGCCCCTGAATTGCTTGCCGGAATACTAGGCTTGTTGTGTCGCCCAAACAATATAGGCCACGGTATTGAAGTATTAACTATGAATTGGCCCACACTTCTCAATCAGCGCATCGAAGTACGGATAGATTAGTTTTGGCCGCTCTCTGCACCAACGATCCCGCTCATCCGATTGCGGATGCAACTGCCGATTAACGTAAAGAAGGGCTTCAGCTTCGATTTCGCCGGTCACGCCTCTATGCTTTCCCATCGCAGGCGCGAGAGAAACGCGAGACCACGGAGCAGGTTTGATGCAGGGGCAAGCCCGGTTGGCTGCCGGCCCGACCGAAGCAGGCGCAACGCCCTTCGGTCGTTCGCACAGCCTCGACTTCCTGCGCGGCCTCGCCATTGTCGGGGTGATGGCGATTCATGTTTCGCAATCCTTCCCGTCGAACATCCACGCCGTCGATTACGCTTTCATGTGCGGCTGGGCCGGCGTCAACGTGTTCTACTTCGTCAGCGCCATGACGATGTGCCTGATGTGGACGCGGCGTACCGAAACGAACCCGACCCGCAAATTCTATATCCGCCGCTTCCTGCGCATCGCACCGCTGTTCTGGCTTGCGATCCCGGTCTATCTGGTCATCTACGGCACGGGACCGAGCTACGATGCGCCCAATGGCGTCGGACCGCTTCAGGTGATCCTGACCGCGACGTTCCTGCACGGCTTTTGGCCTGATAGCATCAACAGCGTCGTGCCCGGCGACTGGTCGATCGCAGCCGAGATGATGTTCTATCTCGTCTTCCCGTTCGTCATCACGGCATTCGGATCGCGCCGGCATCTGTACCTCACACTCGCAATCGTGCTGCATCTGGTGAATGTCTGCTTGTTCAAACCGTGGGCGTTCGCGCTGTTCTCGGCCTATTACGGGCCGGGCCAAGAAGCGTTCGTCTGGAACGCGCTGCACCTCAGCTTCCTGAATCAGCTGCCGGTCTTCCTGATCGGGTGCGCGCTGTTCTTCGCGCTGCGCGACGGCTTTGCGAAATCGGACGCCGCGATCATTGCTTGCTTCATCGCGTTGTCCTTTGTCGCGAACCGCGCGACCGGGTCGCACGAGTTCAACTACCTCATGATCAACCTCGTGCTCGGCGCACTGGTGTTCTGGTGTATCCGCCTTGCGATCCGCCTGCAGCTGCTCGAGGCGCTCGGCCGCAACTCCTATTCGATGTACCTTTCGCACTTCGCGGTGATCTTTGGCCTGCGCCAGGTCTGGCCGTTCGCGGACGGGTTGACATCGCTGCTGCTTGCTTACGTCGTCGTCGCAGCCCTGAGCTATCTCGTCGCGCGCGCCACCTGGCATCTGATCGAGCGGCGCGCGCAGGACCTCGCGCACCGCCTGACGTCTGCAGGATCGAACCGGTCCGCGATCCGGCCGACCATCGCGGCCCCGGCGACAGGCCTGCGCTGAGCGCCACACGCGGGCCGCTGGATGCGCTTGCCTCGCCGCGGCCTTCGCACCTACTCTGTGAGCTGAAGAGATTTTCGGGGCAGAATGGCCATCGGCCTTGCCGCCCGCGGCGGGCTCGATGCGATAAGCCACACCGGCTTCACACTGGAGTAGGTTCATGGAAGTCATTCTGCTCGGCACCGGCGGTCCGCGCCCGGACCCGCGCCGCATGGCGACGACGACATTGATCAGGCTCGGTGAGGAGAACATCCTGTTCGACGCAGGCCGTGGCGTCATGGTGCAGCTCCACAAGGCCGGCGTACCGCTCGGCGCGATCAACACTGTTTTTCTCACGCATCATCACTTCGACCACATCGGCGATCTCTACGATGTGATGCTGAATTCGTGGATGCACGGGCGCAAGGACGAGCTGCGGATCTACGGGCCGCCGGATACCGAACGGCTCGTCAACATGCTGGTGACGCAGGTCTATGACAAAGACATCGCCTGGCGCGATCAGGGCGAGCCGACCTTCGGCGGTTGGAAACCGGTGGTCTCAACCGACATTATTCCTGGCCCCGTTCTCGACACCGGCCGCTGGAAGATCAGCGCCGAGCTGGTCTCGCATGGCGACGGGCTGGACATGTCCCCGGCATTTCTCGCGCGCTGGATGTGTCTCGGCTATCGCTTCGAAGCTGAGGGCAAGGTTGTTGCGATTTCCGGCGACACCGTCCCCTGCCCCGGCCTCGAACGGTTGGCCGCGGGAGCCGACTTGCTGGTGCAGGTTTGCTTTCTGGCAACGCCCGAGATCAACAACGATCACTTCCGAAGACTTGCGAAATACACGCTCGCCTGCGGCGACACCGTCGGCAAGGTCGCGGCCAAGGCCGGCGTCAAGAAGCTGGCGCTGACCCATCATCGCCCACGGACCGACAATGCGATGCTGGAAGCATTGCTTGCCGATGTCAGGAAAGACTATTCCGGGCCCGTTGTGCTCGGCGAAGATCTCACGCGTATTGAGGTGTGAGAGCTTAAGACATTCCGACATCGACACGGAACGACAATCGCTCCTCGGCACCCGGTGCGATGTGCATCAGGCCCGGCTTGTCGGTGAATTCACCGTCGAAATCCTTGGGGCTGGCATAACCGCGCCAGGGTTCGAGGCAGAGGAACGGCGCGCCTGACGGCTTTGACCAGACGCCGAGCTCGCGAAAGCCGTGCCATGACATGTTGAGCCAAGGGCCGGTACCATCCGTTCGGGCGAAACGAACGGCATGGCTGTTCACGGGATCGAGGATGACGGCGTCGGTGGCGAACAGGGTTTCCGACAGAGGCAGCACAGTGCCCTGGACGGGACTCGGATCTGTTTCTGCGAGCAGGAGCCCGTCCTCGACGCGGTGAACCGGAGACGGTTCCTCGTTCGTGAATGCTAGCGCGTAGCTCTCCTTCGGCACGCCAGGTTGAAGCGGCCAGTTGAAAGCCGGATGACCGCCGACCGACACCGGCAAGGTCTCCTTGCCGGGATTGGCGATCGTCAGTGTGAGATCGAGACCTCTGTCGTCGAGTGCATAAGTCGCCGTCAGCCGAAACGCGAACGGATAGTTCGCGCGCGTCGCTTCGCTATCCTCAAACATGAGAGAACAACGGCTCTCGCTGCGTGCGACCCAGATGAACCGGCTGTCGCGCGCAAAGCCGTGCTGCGTCATCCGGTAAGTCTTGCCGAGATGCCGCATCTCGTCGTGGGCAAGACGCCCGACGATTGGAAACAGCAGCGGTGCATGGCGTTGCCACTCCGGCCCCGCTTGCCAGACGAACTCGGTGCCGTCGTTGTGCTTGAGCGAGCACATCTCGGCGCCGTGCGCCTTGATGGTCGCGGTGAGGGAGCCGTGGTGGAGGGTGTGAACGAGTTCATCCATTCATCTTCCTTACACCTGGCTGTCTAACTCATCAAGCGACGCGCGACTGCGATTGATCGAGAACATGCAACGAGCATCACGCAGATAGAAGCCTTTCTCTCGACGCTGTTCGGACGTCGATCGATCACACTCGATTGCTACGACCGCGTCTGGAATAGCAGGTTCGAGAAAGGGCATCTCCACCACGCGGAAAAGCTACACCATGACGATTGCTCGTAATGCATATTTTATAGCTCTCACTGTTTTTGTGCTGTTCGCCAGCAACCCGACCCGGGCCCAATCTCCATCGCGCACCGATGTGCTCGTCTACGGAGGCACAGCCGCCGGCGTCATCGCCGCCTATTCAGCTTCGCGTCAAGGTTTGCATGTCGTCCTGCTCGAACCGAGTCAACATCTCGGAGGCATGGTGACGGGTGGGCTCTCCGCCACCGACCTCGGAAATGTGCAGGTGATCGGCGGATACGCGAAACTGTTCTATCAACGCGTTGCCCAACACTACGGTCGCACGCATCTCGGCCGCGCGTCGGATTGGCTCTCGGAGCCACATGTATCCGAAGAGACGTTCGGTGCCATGCTCGGCGAAGCCGGCGTCGAAGTCGTCTTCGGTGCGCGATTGCGCGAACATAATGGCGTGGCGATTGAGAATCGCAACATCGTGTCTGTCACGAGCGAAGACGGACGCGAATGGCACGCCAAGGTTTTTGTTGATTGCAGTTACGAAGGGGATCTCCTCGCGCAATCCGGCGCGGCCTATACTTGGGGGCGCGAAAGCGCGCAGACCTACGGCGAAACGCTCGCGGGTGTCCGCACGATCACGCCGCAACATCAATTCAACTGGCCGATCCCGGCCTATCGCAACGACCATCAGCTCTATCCCGAGGTCTCACCCGGTCCACTACCCGCAGCCGGAAGCGGCGATCGGAGCGTCCAGGCTTACAACTATCGCCTCATTCTCACTGACGATCCGGCAAACCGCCTGCCGTTTCCCAGACCGGACGGCTACGATCCGTCGCAATTCGCATTGCTCGCGCGATATTTGCAGGATTTTTCATCGCACACGGGACGTGAGCCCTCGCTGAGGGATGTTCTGTACCCGGTGCGGCTTCCGAACCACAAAGCCGACTTCAACAACAACGGGCCGTTCTCAAGCGACTATGTCGGCCACGCCGCCGCCTATCCGGACGCAAGTTACGAAAACAAGCAGCGGATCCGTGACGCGCATCTTCGCTACACGCAAGGACTGCTTTATTTCCTGGCTCAAGATCCGGCCGTGCCTGCGACACTCAAAGGACAGCTCAACCCCTGGGGCCTGCCCAAGGACGAATTCGCGGACAGTGATCACTGGCCGCGGGAATTGTACATCCGCGAGGGGCGACGCATGATCGGAGACTATGTCGTCAGGCAGGCGGACCTGCAGACGAGCCGTACGAAGCCGGACTCGATCGGCATGGGCTCGTACAACAGCGACTCCCACAACGTCCAGCGCGTTGCGATGCCGGATGGATCGGTACGCAACGAGGGAGACATGCAGGTCGCTGTCCAACCCTACCAAATCCCTTATCGGGTCATGACGCCGCGCAAGGACCAGACGCAAAACTTGCTGGTGCCGGTCTGCCTGTCTGCGTCCCATGTCGCCTATTCCTCACTGCGCATGGAGCCGCAATTCATGATCCTTGGTCAGGCCGCAGGCGTTGCCGCGGCGCTCGCGGCGCAAGGCGGCGTACCAGTACAGGACGTTCCGATTGCACGGCTGCAACGCGCATTGTTGAAGACCGGGGCTGTGCTCGACCTTCCCGAAGACGGCGTCTTCGGTGCCGCCTTTGCGTTGCCCGACTAGCACGGGTTCCACCGGCAGGCGTCTCCCACAATTTCGTCGCGATTGGTTCACGCGCCCATTTCCCAGACGCATTTTCGCGCGGTCATATTTCCGTGGCTAACAATTGCTCTGTACGGATCATCGGCTGGCCTGATCCATGCAACGCCCGAGCATCATGACCATACAGACTTCGAAGAGCTCTCCTGCGAACACTGGGAACCAAACCTTCTTCATCAACGGTCGCTTTCTGTCACAAGCGCTGACGGGCGTTCAGCGCTATGCCGCCGAAATCGTCAAAGCGATCGACCGCGCATTGGCCTCGGGCCGGTTCCCGGCGAGACTCCATGACACCGAGTGGCAATTGCTCGTTCCACCCGACGCACGCGAGTTGCCCGCGCTCAAGAAGATATCCGTTCGAACCATTGGGCGTTTTGGTGGACACGCCTGGGATCAGATCGATCTGGCGCGCGCCAGCCGGGGCGGACGCTTGATCAGCCTCGCCAATTCCGGCCCGGTGTTTCATCGCGACCAGATTGTGGTCATTCATGACGCGCAAGTCTTTCGTCGCCCGGACTTCTTTGGCTGGCGCTACCGGACGGCGCATCGCCTGATCGATCGGTTGCTCGCGCGGAATGCGACCATCGCGACGGTCTCGAATTTCTCGCGCAACGAACTCGCAGCGTCGCTCGATCATGACGCCTCCGCGATTCCCGTTTTTTCCAACAGCGCCGAGCATTTTGCGTCGACGGAGCCGGATTATACGATTCTCAATCGGCTAAGCCTCAGACCGAACAGCTATTTCCTCTTCATCGGCTCGCGAACCAAGAACAAGAATCTCTCCGTTGCCGTTCATGCGATGGATCTACTGAAGCGGCCGGATATTCCGCTGGTGATCGTCGGTGGCAATAACAGCAGCGTCTTCCAGGACAATCTCAGCGAAGCGAGTGCGAACCACATCCTGGCAGGTCGCTTGACCGACAATGAGATCGCGGCGCTATACCAACGCGCCCTGGCGTTCGTCTTCCCTTCTCTCTATGAGGGCTTCGGCGTGCCGCCGCTCGAGGCGATGCTGTTCGGCTGCCCGGTCATTGCTTCGACCGCCGACGCTGTCATGGAAACCTGCGGCGATGCTGCTGCCTATTTCGACGCCACCGATGCGGATGCACTGTGCGCGCGTATGCAGGAGCGGCTGGCTGCAGGCAAAATTTCAGATGACGAGCGCGGCAAGCAGCAGAATCGTATCGCGATTTACTCATGGCAGCGATCAGCCGACGCATTGCTGCAATTTCTGGCACAACCGCGCGTCAACTGATGCGAGCAATTCAACAAAATGCTCGTCGTCGCATTTCGTTCCAAACAAAATCAAATTCTTTTTGCGCGCGACGATGGCAAATGCGAGACGTGCGGCGCAACAAGACCACACCGCTGTCAAATTATTGCTCCGTATTGGGAGGAACGTTCACACATCTGCTGATGCCTATGAGAGGACTTCGCGATGTCTGGCTCGCTCCAACGACCGATTAAAGTGCTGCACGTCGCTGAGACGATCCGGGGCGGAATTGCGAGCTACCTGAATGAGCTGCACCCGCAACAGGAGGCGAGCTTCGGCGCCGGCAACGTACACTATATCGTGCCTTCGGATCATCGCAGCGATCTCGCCGTTGATGACACCGAGGTGACGACATTCGAGCGATCCGGCCGCAGCGTCTCTGGTCTCTTCCAGCTGCTGCGTGCGAGCCTGCAAGCGATCGACGTATTTAGGCCTGATGTTGTGCACCTGCACTCGTCGTTTGCAGGTCTCGTTCTCCGCCCCGCGCTCGCAGCAAGGCCTCAGGCTCCGAGTGTCATCTATTGTCCACACGGCTGGGCTTTTTCGCGCGAGACCGGCCGGTTGAGTCATCAGGTCGCAAAGGCGGCAGAAAATCTCCTGGCGAGAACCACCGAACGCATCATCTGCATTTCGGCAGACGAGTTCAACGAAGCCGTCCGCGCCGGCATTCCTGCCGATCGCCTGACGCTCGTCCACAATGGCATCTCGAAGACACGTCCGGAGCCGCAGCCGGTCGCCGCGCTCTGGCCAACCAAAAAGACCAAGGTGTTGTTCGTCGGGCGACTGGATCGGCAGAAGGGTTTCGATTTGCTGATTGAAGCGGCACGACGGCTCGAGGATGTGCTCGACGTCCGCATCGTCGGCGCCTCCGTCGTCAACAAGTTCCAGGGACCCGCCGTCCCCTCCAACATCACCCTGCTCGGCTGGCTCGATCGCCGCGAGATCGAAACGCATTTGGAAGCGGCCGATCTCGTCGTGATTCCCTCGCGCTGGGAGGCTTTCGGCCTGGTCGCGCTGGAAGCGATGCGCGCAGCGAAGCCGATTTTGGCGTTTCGCATCGGCGCACTGCCGGAGATCGTCGTTGACGGCGTCACAGGTACGCTGTGCGAACCGGTCTCCGCCGACCAGCTCGTCGAGGGCTTTCGCCGTATGCTCGAGCTCGACCTGAAAGTCCTGGGCTATCGCGGCTACGACCGCTTCAAGCAATATTATGATGTGCAGAAGACACATCGTCAGCTCCAGCAAGTCTATTTGGACGTGCTGCAGAGCGACAAACGTCGGCCAGAGAAGCAACCTCAACTCCAGTCGGATCTTTCCAGCAATATGTAAGCGGGGGCGAGCCAGATCCCTGACGTAGCGTGAGCGAGGACCGCGGTGGGCGCGATCTAGACGATGCACAGCACTTTGAAGAGCGCCACTCGGCAGACCGTCGCGTGGCTCACCACGATCGGCCTGTTGACGTCTTGCGCGTTGGCTCAATCGGCACAGCCGCTGGATAGCAAGTTTCTACTTGGCGTTGGCACGCATCAGGGACTGGGCGGTCCGGTCAGTTCGCGCGGCTACGTGCCGTCGATCAATATCGGCCAGATCAAGGAATTGGGCGTCAACGCGTTCCGCGACGATTTTCCCTGGTCAGATTTCGAACAGGGCGGAGGCCGGATGGGCTTCACGCCACAGCTTGGCCGACTGGATGCGCAGATTAAATCCGGCGTTGCGCGTCCCTTCCTCATTCTCGCATTCGGCCATCATCTCGTTCCGAATTCGATGCCGCCCACCACAGATGAGGCGCGGCGGCGGTTTGCCGCCTATGCATCCGCGGCGGCGCGCTCGGTCGCGGCACAGCGCCCGATCTTCGAACTCTGGAATGAATGGAACCTGGCGGCCAAGAAGGATGCGGCGTTTTCCGTCGACAACTATCTGGCCCTGGCAAAGGTGGTGCAGCCGGCCGTGAAACAAGCTGCACCCGACGCCCCCTTGGTCGTTGGCGCGATCGGCGACGACCCCGGCTGGAGCTGGACTGAGCGGATGCTGCAATCAGGCATCCTCGGATATGCCGATGGCGTCTCGATCCATCTCTATAATTTCTGCATGGGACCGGCCAAACGCACATCGGCCGAAGTCGTCGACCGGCTGACCGCCTTTCACCGCATGGTCAGCCAGGCCAGCGGCAATCCGGCGTTCCCAATCTATGTGACCGAGGCCGGCTGGCCCACGGCGACCAATAAATGCGGCGTCGACGAGCAGGCAGAGGCCGACAACATGGCCCAGCTGATCCTCTGGGCCTCGACGGCGTCATCCTGGCTCAAAGGCATCTGGCTTTACGAACTCAGGGATAGCGGCACGAATGCCACCGACCTCGAGCACAATTTCGGGCTCTATCGGTTTGACAACTCCCCGAAGCCGGCGGCCTGCGCCGTTCGCGACGCATGGGCGTTCATCCGCTCCAGCACCAGCGCGCAAGAGAAGAAGCTGCCTGGCGGCGTCGTTGCGATCGTCGCCGCGACGCCGGCCGGCCAACGGATCGCGATCTGGTCTCCTGATCCAACCCAACGCTATTCGGTGCGGCTTCGCGCGAGCGCGCCTGACGCGACCTATGGCAATCCCTGCGACGCCGAGACAAGGACTGCGTCCGGCGTGTGGATGCCGGTGTCGCGGACGCCGCTCCTGATCAGCGCAAAAACGTCCGGCACTGTCGACTTCGACGTCCGAGCCGAGAGGTGAGCAATGACGGGAGCAGGCTGATCGATACAGCACGGCTCAGATGATTTCCTTCTTTTTTGAACGATGAGATTGGTCCAATGAAAGTTCTTCTCACATCCTCGCTCTATCCGACGCCCCAGACGCCGAAGGTCGTCGGCGGCGCTGAGATCTTCGCCCGGCGCTTTGCCGAAGGTCTGGTCGAGTGCGGCGACGAGGTGGAAGTGGTGCGCGCCGCCACATCGGAAGACCGGCGTCCCGAAAGCCACAACGGCATCGATATCCACACCGCGGCCGTGCAGAACGTTTACCTGCCGTTCAACGAGCCGAGGAACGTTGCGCTGCGCAGCATCTGGCACGGGGTCGAGGACTGGCAAATCTTCGCGCCGACAATCGCGGAGCGGATTCGCGCTTTCAAGCCCGACGTCATCCATTCCAACAATCTATCGGGACTGACCACGGCGATCTGGCGGGTGGCCGCCCAGCTCGGGGTGCCCGTCCTGCACACGATCCACGACTATTATCTCACCTGCCCGCGCTGCTCCCGGTTTACCCATGGCAAGTCCTGCGAGCATACCTGCACCAGCTGTTCGCTGCTGAGCTATCACCGCCGCCGCGCCACGCATTGGCTCAGCGCCGTGGTTGGCGTCAGCCAGCGTGTGCTGTCGATCCATACTGATCTCGGCATGTTCACGGACACGCCGATCCGCACCGTCATCCACAACGCGTCGACGGCGCCGCCTAGCGCTCCCCATCTTCGACCGCTCTGCACCGACGAGGTCACATTCGGATTCATCGGACGCCTGACCGAGGAAAAGGGAATCGAAAACCTGATGCGGGCGCTCGCCACGCTGCCGCGCGAACGCTTCAAGACCATGATCGCAGGCCGCGTCAGCGACAGCGAGCAGCAGCGCCTGCGGGCGATCGCCCCGAACGCGCGCGTCGAGTTCATGGGATTCGTCTCGCCCGACGACTTCTACAAGGCCGTCGATGTGGTGATCGCGCCGTCGATCTGGCACGATCCCGGCCCCCTCGTCGTCGCGGACGCAAAGGCAGCCGGCCGACCGCTGCTCGGAACGCGCTTTGGCGGCATGCCGGAAGCGATTGAAGACGGCATCACAGGCTGGCTCACCGATGCAGACCCCTCCTCGCTTGCCACCAGCATGCGGTCGATCGCGGCGGACCCGCGCAAGATCGTCGAGATCAGCGAGCGGCTGGCAACCGATAACAACAAATGGATCTTCTCCGACGTGATCGCCGCCTACCGGAAACTGTACCAGCAATTGCGCGAGACCCAGCCGCGACGGCAATACGCGCGGGCAACGCAGTGACGCCCCGGAAGCGTCCCGCCTGCCGTTCCCGGGCAAGGCTCAGCTGAGACGGATCGGCCCCAAGATGGTTCGTCTGTTTGCCGTTGCCGGCTACATCTACCAGAGTGCAACCGCGATCATCCTGATCTTCGCGATCAGCCACCTGCTCGCGGCGGTCGACTACACCCATTTCTCTCTGGCGCTCGCCTCGAGCCAACTGCTCTGCGTGCTGGCATTCGAGTGGCTCCAGCTCGCCGGCCTGCGCTTCCTTGCGGCGGCCGACGAGCGCGATGGTGCAAGGTTGAGATGGTCGCTGTTCACGGCCGGCCTGCTCAGCGCCTGCGCCCTGGTCGTGATCGGTGCCTGTGCATCGGTGATGAGCCCGCTTGCATCGGGGATCGTCGCTCTCGGCCTGGTCGTCGCCGTGCTCCAAGGCCTGACTGACCTCTATTTCCTGACGATCCGACTATCCGACCGGCTTGGTCTTGCCTCCCTTCTCCTTGCGCTCCGCGCGACCGCGCTTGTCGGCGGCGCCGTGACAGGCGCGGTCCTGTCGGGAACCGCCGAGGCGGCACTGCTCGGCATCGCCGCTGGACATGTGACGGGTCTCGCCGCGGGTCTCATTGCATATCGCACCAGGCTCTCGCCCGCGCCGGCATCGGCCGTACTCAGCGACTGGTCGGAGTTCTGCCGCTACGGGATGCTCGCGGCCGGCGCGTCGGTCATCCATCTGTCGGTACCGGTGCTGTTGCGCTTCATCATCATCGGCCGTCTCGGCGCGACGGGAGCTGGCGCCGGTTTCTCGGTCGCGCTCGACCTGCTGCAACGTCCGTTCTGGGTGCTGAACGCTGCGATTCACACCATCAGCTATCCCGAGGTCGTCCACGACTTCGAGCACGGCGGCACCAGGCGGTCGGTCGACTCGGCGCGACGGATGTTCGAGTTCATGATCTGCACCACCATTGTCCTGCTGGGCGGGCTGATCGGCTTCATTCCCGATGCCGCTCATATTCTTCTGCCGCAGGAGAGCGTGGATGGCTTCCTGGCCACGGCCCCCGCGATCGCCCTGTTCTATTTCCTGCATACCCATCTCCAGGCCACGGCCGCGATCGTTCCGCATCTGGAGAAGCTGGCGACCCGGCTGGTCGTGGTCGCGGCCGGGCAATTGGCGATTGTGTCCGTCTCGTCGGCCCTCGCCGTGGCGGCCGGGCTATCGCCACGCAGTGCCGTCATCTGCGCGGCGGCCACAACCGCGATTGCAATCTTGCTGGCGCTCGGCCCCACAGTTCGATACCACGCCGGTCCTCGCGCGGTGCTGGTCGTTCAGTCTGTGGCAGCTGCGTTCCTGATCGCATGCCTTGCATCCGTGCCGATCCAACCGGCTTGGCTCGCTGGCAAGATTTTGATCGCGGCCCTTGCAACTGCTGCGGTTGCATGGCGGGGGGACTTCCTCATGTTGGCGCGTCGCGGCTGACCCTAGGTTCCATGACGGGAACCATCGATCCTCGATGGTTTGACATTCGCAAGCAAACCAGCCTTTTCTTATAATTCAACCATCGCGTTTATTTTATACATATTGCTCGCCTCGAAAACAGGCATCTTGCTCTACAAGGACACCACGTTACGATGATCGCGCACAGCAGTGCGTACATCTTCAGCAGACAACATCTCGGAATTCTTGAAAGCGCCGTCGTCGTGCCATCGTACGTCGACATCGCGTCGCTATTAGTTTGCCAGCACGACATCCGTTCCTGCACAAGGAACTCTCGTTGCGCGAATTTTTGCATCTCGATCTTTATCTGAAATTCACACTCGAAATCGAGAGTTGCGCTCAACCCCGCGAGCAATTCCGTTCGCTCTCTTGATTCGAGTGTGCAATGTCGTCTGACCAGACCATCCTCTCCGCCAGCGGCTTCATCAACTCCATCGGCGTCAACACGCATGCCGGCTTCGGATGGACCGACTACAACAATCTCGCAATGATGACCGACGACCTGAAGTATCTCGGCGTCACCCATCTGCGCGACGCGCTGGCGACCAATCCGGCGGCGCAACCCGTCGTCAACGGCCTCGCAGCTGCCGGCTACAAGTTCGACTTCATCGTCTCGTCCGGCCTGCCCGCCCAGGGATCGGCGGGGCTTCAGGCTTATGTCACCGCGCTCGACAAGTTCTTGGCGAGCCATCCGGGCAGCATCAGCGCCATCGAAGGTCTGAACGAGGCGAACAACCAGCCCTTCACCTATAACGGGAGTTCCAGTCTCAACGCCGCCGCTCAATTTCAGAGCGCGCTCTACCACGCCGTGAAGGCGGACGGCGCTCTTTCGAGCATTCCGGTCTACAATTTGTCGCTCGCCTACAACGATCCGCAAGGCTACAGCCAGCTCGGCAACATGTCGGCGTCCGTCGACTACGCCAACGCCCACGCCTATGTCAGCACCGGCTCGACCGCGGCGAGTTCAATCGCGGCGACGCTGAGCGCCGTGGGGGCGGCTGCCCCCGGCAAGCCGGTCGTCATCACCGAAACCGGCTACACCACGCAGGCTAATACCCAATATCTCGGCGTCGACGAGACCGTGCAGGCGAAATCGATCCTGAACACGCTGGTCGATGCCTACAAGGACGGCGTCAGCTCGACCTATCTCTACGAACTGTTCGACCGGAATTCGTCCACGAGCGACACTAACCCGGAAGACAAGTTCGGTCTGTTCCATTCGGACGGCACGCCGAAGCTCGCGGCCACCGCTATCCACAATCTGACGACGATCCTGGCCGACGACGGCACGGGCGGTCATCAGCCGACTGCGCCATTGAACTACACGCTGAGCAACATGCCGACGTCGGGCAGCAGTATGGTGCTCGGCAAGAGCAACGGCGCCTATGAGCTGGTCGTCTGGGCCGAGCCCAAGCTCTGGAACGATGCGACGGACACCGAAATTTCGAACCCGACGCAAACCGTGACCGTGAACCTCGGCGGCCTGCACCATTCGGTCAAGGTGTACGACACGATGACCGGGACCACGGCGATCGCAAGCTACACCGACGTGTCCTCGATCACGATTCCGCTGAGCGATCATCCCCTCATTATCGAGATCGATGCGCCGGCAACGACGGTGACCCCGCCCTCCGTTCCGGCGAGCGTCACCGGCACCGCCGCCCAGATCGTCCCCCAGCTTTCCGATCTCAGCGCGTCCACGACGCTCAAGACGATCACGTTGACGGATTCGCATGTTCTGGCAGTCGCCTCAAATGCGACCATGGATTACATCATTGCCCACTACGGCAGCGCGCTGTCCAAGATCCAGGGTGGCTATTCCTTCTCGGTGACGAACTCTGCGTCGACCTGGACCAGCACCCTGACCTACGACGCCAACGGGACGCTGACCTCGACGTCGAATACCGGCCTGAACAGCAGCGGGCAGCCGATCTCGACCACCATCAACTACGCCGACGGCTCAAAGGACGCGATCGGCTACACCGGCGGCGTGAAGACCACCTTCATCCACGTCGCGACCGACGGCACCAGGACCACCGACACCTACAACACAGCAGGAACCCTGCTCAACGAAGTCGTTCAGAAGACGAGCGGATATTATTCGACCACCGTCTACACCAATGGCGTAAAGACGGCCGCCTATGTCTTGAATACCGACCACACCCAGGACAACTCCACCTTCAACATCAAGGGACAGAGCTACACCAGCCAGGTGCAGCACGTGGACACGACGGGCAAAGTCACCTCGGTGACCCGCACGCACGCTGACGGCTCACTGGACTCCACGCAGGTCTACAACAGCGACGGCAGCAGCGCGATCACCACCTACAGCGCGACGGGCGTCAAGCAGGTCGAGACCGACTACCACGCTGACCACAGCAAGGATGTCTGGACCTACAACATCACCGGGCAGGCCTACACGACCGAGCACGACATCTACGATACGACCGGCTTCCTCACCACGCTGGTGCGCCGCCACGCCGACGGCAGCTACGCTTTCAAGCTGGTCCAGACCAGCGACGGCAGCAAGACCAGCGACTGGTACGACACGACCGGGAATCTCACCTCCGAGGTTGTGCAGAAGGCCAACGGCTTCTATTCGACGACGCTGTACAGCAACGGCGTGAAGACGCAGGCCTATGTGAAGAATGCGGACGGCAGCCAGGACAATTACAGCTATGGCATCACCGGCCAGAGCTACTCGACCCTGATCCAGCACGTTGACCTCTCCGGCAAGGTCACCGCCATCACCCGCCAGCATGCCGACGGGACGCTGGATTATACGCGGGTCATCAATGCCGACGGCAGCAGCGTTGTCACGACCTACAACGCCTCGGGCGTGAAAACGAAGGAAATCGACGCCCATGCCGACGGCAGCCAGGACATCTGGCTCTACAACATCACCGGGCAGGCTTACACGACCGAGCACGACATCTACGATGCGACCGGTTTCCTCACCACACTGGTGCGCCGCCACGCAGACGGCAGCTACGCCTTCAAGCTGGTGCAAAGCAGCGACGGCACCAAGACGACCGACTGGTATGACACAACCGGTGTTCTCACCAGCGAGATCATCCAGAAGGCCAACGGCTATGGCTCGACGACGGTCTACACCGGCGGCGTGAAGACCGCCGCCTACATCACCAATGCCGACCAGAGCCACGACAATTACAGCTACAATATCTCCGGCCAGACCTACACCACCCAGCACCAGCACCTCGACGCATCCGGCAAGCTCACCGAGATGGATCGCACGCATGCGGATGGTTCACTGGACTACAGCCAGGTCGTCAATGCCGACGGCAGCAGCGTCGTCAGCACCTACAATTCGACCGGCGCGAAGATGACCGAGACCGACACCCACGCCAACGGGTCAAAGGACGTCTTCCTCTACAACGTGGTCGGCGAGAACTACACCACCGAGCACGACAGCTACGACACGACCGGATTCCTCACCAACATCGTGCGAACCCATGCCGACAACAGCCTGGCCTTCACCCTCGCGCAAACCAGCGACGGTACCAAGACGACAGACTGGTATGATTCGCATGGCACAATTACCAGCGAAGTGACGCAGAAGGCGGACGGCTACAGCTCCACGACCGTCTACACCGGCGGCGTGAAGACGGCAGCCTACATCACCAATGCCGACCACACCTCCGACAACTGGAGCTACAACATCTCCGGTCAGAGCTACACGACCCAGCACCAGCACCTCGACACTGCCGGAAACGTCGTTTCGATCACCCGCACCCACGCCGATGGAACCCTGGACTATACCCAGGTCGTCAACAGTGACGGCAGCAAGCTGACCGACATTTATGACAGCGCCGGAAACAAGACGCAGGAGGTCGCCAACAATGCCGACGGCACCAAGGACGTCTTCCTGTACAATTTCAGCGGCCAGCAGGGAACGACGCAGCATGAGCACTACAACGCTGCCAATGCCCTGCAATATTTCGACGACACCAAGGCGGACGGTATCCACAACATCACAGCCGTCGCCTCCGGCCTGACGATCGAAGGCGGCAACGGCAACGATCTGTTCTCGACCGCGCCGGGTTCGACCACCGTGGTTTACGATCACGGCCAGGACCAGATCGTCAACTTCCACGCCGGCGATGCCACCAATCACGACGTGATCGAGATCTCAAAATTGCTAGTGGCCGATTACAGCCATCTTCACGTCACGCAATCCGGTACCGACGCCGTCGTTGCGATGTCGGCCAGCGATTCGATCCTCCTGAAGAACATCAATGTCGCGAGCCTGACGAGCCACAACTTCCTGTTCGTGTAAAGACACCGGCATGGGCTCACTACACGACAACCGGACCAGCGACGATGCTGGTCCGGCTCGACCAAAAAATGGGCAAGTGCTCTTCCAAGCGACGGGATCGCCGCGTCTTGCCTTCGCAGCATTTCCGCCATGAATGTGGACGTGCGATCGCTCACTTCGAGCGGGCGCTACTTGCGAACTTGCGTCACAATTCAACTCTAGAAGGATGACGCGTGCCGCAAGGAAGCTGATGTCGATATGGAAGTCCGCGAGCAAACTCGTTTTGTCATTCTCGATTTCTATCGGTTCGTCGCAGCTCTCGGCGTCTTCATCTTTCACCTGAAGAACGTTGACAAGGGCATCTCGCCCATCTGGAACGGTTCCTACGGCCTGTTCGTCGATATGTTCTTCATTCTGTCGGGCTTCGTAATCGCCTACTCCTATCCGACAAGCTCGAGCGGGTTCCGCGACTACGCCCGCTTCCTGCTGCGCCGGATTGCGCGGATCTACCCGCTGCACCTCTCGACCTTGCTGGCATTCGTTGGGCTGGCATGGATCGGGATCTCCGGCCCAACGTCGCATGCCAGCGCGATGGATTTCATCCACAACGCCCTGCTCATCCAGGCCTGGGGGATTACCGATCACCTCAGCTTTAATTCGCCGTCCTGGTCGATCAGCGCGGAACTGTTCTGCTACCTGCTGTTCCCTCTACTGATGTGGCTCGCAGGCCGCGTCTCACCATTGACACTCGCAATCATCGTCGCGTGCATCTACGGCATCTTCGCGCATGGCCATTTGCCCATCTGGGCGGATCGATCGCAAATGTACGGCGCCAACTACGATTACGGCATGCTGCGAGCACTGCCGAGCTTCATGAACGGCATTCTGCTCGCCGTGCTGTTCAGGCAGTTCCGCAACTACCGCAGCAAGCCGCTCGCTCTCGCCGGCGTCCTCGTATTCCTCGGCTCGGTCCTGGTGCTGAACGTGTTTGCCAAACCGGATCTGGCGATCATCCTGTTCTCGCTGGCCATCCTGCTCACCGCAATTGGCGAAAGCGCCTTCACAGAAGTCCCGGGCGCGGCATGGCTCGGACGGCTCGGCAACACGTCCTATGCCATCTACATGCTGCACGAACTGCTGCTCATCCTCGTCTTCAAACCCGTCTGGCATCAGCTCGGATTGCAGTCCGGGATCTTTCCGTTGTTCGCGCTGGCTTGCTGCGTCGTTCTCACCATCGCAGCCGGCCTCACCTATCGCTATGTCGAAAACCCCGCACGGAAACTGATCAACCGTCTGGCTCCGCGCAGTGCATCCAGAGAACCGATCGCACCTGCCCGCGTCGAGGCGCCGGATCTCGGCCAAACCGGGCAAGCGGCCAACGCGAGCTAGGCCTCCCCTGCGCGCGCGGGTGGGCTTCACCGGGATCGTCGAAGCCGGCTCGAGATTTCGAGCCAGACCTGCAGTGCCGCCTGCCTCGCGATGACGAGCACGACCGCGAGATAGACGGCAGCCCCAAGCGCGATCAAGGCGACAAGTCGCTGCCAGGCCGGCAGCGGCAGCATCGCGGATGCACCAACGACGGCCGCTGCCATAAGTGCCGAGCCGGCGAGCGCCGGTACAAGCGCCATGGCGTACCGCCGCACGGCGATCGACAGGATGCGCAACGACGCGCCTGCAGACAGGGGATAAAGCAACACAGCACGCACCACGTATCCGACAGCGATCGCAACGAGACCGAAGGGCGCGGCGGCAATGAAGATGGCAATGTTCGACGCCGCATAGATCAGCGTCAGCCAGGTCTGCCAATGCGGCTTGCCAAACGCCAGAATGACCGAGTGATTGTAAAGGCCGATGGTCGTCAGGAAGCCGGTGACCGAGATGATCGACAGCAGCGGCGCAGAGGCCAGCCATTTCTCGCCGAAGAAGACCAGCATCAAATCCGGCGACAAAGCTGCGATCCCGGCGAAGATCGGCGCCGTCAGCAGCGACGTGTACATCACGAAGTCGAGCAGCGCGTTGCCGGACGCCTCGCGATCATGCTGAAGGCCAGCAACCGTCGCAAAGAATACGCGGTTCAACGCGTTTCCGATCACCGTACTCACGGCGTTCACAAGCCGTTTGGCAAGGCTGTACAAGCCGGCCCCCGCGGCTCCTGTGTACCAAGTGACAAAGATCAGGTCCGAATTGGCGTTGGCGAAATTGGTGATGCCCGTGAGCGCGACATAGCGGCCGTAACTGATGAGCTCGGTGGCGTCCTTTCGGCTGAAGCGGAAGCCGGGGCGCCAGGGCGTCAGGGTCCACAGGCTGACCAACGACACGAGCGAGATCGTGACGAGCTGTCCGACAAGGGCCAGCACACCGTAGCCGCTGACGGCCAGAGCAATGCCGACGGCGCCGCCGAGCATGATCGAGAACAGGGTGCGAAGCGCGAGCGAGCGGAAGATCTGATTGCGCGTCAGCCAGGCCTCGTGAGTCCGTGACAGCCCCTGCACGGCAACCACGACCGAAAAACCCTTCAGCACGACGGCGAGGTCTTCCAGACCGGAGAGACGTTCGACGGCACTGCTGGTGGCGAACAGCAGTCCCGCGGCAACCAGCGAAAAGCCCGCGATCAACCAGAACGATGCGTTGTAGTCCTCGTCCTTGGGTTGGGCGCGTGCCTGGACCGCGATCGCGATGCTCTCGATCAGAACCGCACGACAGAAATCCAGCGCCAGCGCTCCCGTGGCCACGAGGCCGATGATCTGCGGCGACAGCAGTCGCGCCATGATCACGTAGATGGCAAGCGTAAGCGCTTGCCCCACCGCGGAATCGAGCGTGGACCAGATGACGCCGGAAACGATCGAGCGTGACGTGACGGACGGCTCGCGGCCGAGTTGGAGGCTTGTCATGGGCTCAGATTAGGTATGAGCGCGCCAACAGCAGATCTGCGCTTGCGCCGCACGAACGGTCCAAGAGTCGCCTCTTTCGACAGACAGTGTCCGCAACATAACATCTGCCATCCGAGGGCGCATGAATATTCGAAGCAATCTGCGTAGATTGATCAACGAGGTCGGCTGCGACTTTGTTCAGCAATTGCCCTATCCGCATGTGGAACTGTTCTTCTGGCGCCCCGATGATGGAACGATCAATTTTGGCGACTATTTGTCCCTCGTCGTCGTCGAGCAATGCCTCAGGCAGAGCGGTCATACGCTTGCGGACGAAACGTCCCGGCAGGCGCGCATGTTCGCCATTGGCTCGGTGCTTCACTATTCGCGCGACGGTGACGTGATCTGGGGCAGCGGCATCAACGGACGTGCAGGCCAGAATGATCTCAATCGGCGCGTTCAATCGCTTGATGTTCGCGCGGTACGTGGCCCTCGTACGCAGGAGATTCTTCGACGGCGTGGTCTCGCCGTACCGGATGTCTTCGGCGATCCCGCTTTGCTGCTTCCGCAGTTGTTTCCCGGTCGCTTTCAGCGCCGTCATACTCGCCCCTGGATTTTCGTACCCAATCTGCACGACATCCGCATGATCGATCCAACAGCGAACAATGTTGTTAGTCCGCTTGGATCATGGAATCGACGCATTGAGGCCATTCTCGAGGCAGAGCTGGTGTTGGCGAGTTCCCTGCACGGCCTGATCGTGGCGGAGGCTTATGGCATTCCTGCGCGCTACGTGCGTCTGAGCGATGGCGAATCCGAGTTCAAATACCGTGATTATTATGAAGGCACGCGACGTTTCGACGTCGAGTTTGCCTCGAGCCTCGAACAGGGACGGGAGATGGGAGGCGTCGCGCCTCTTAAGTTCGACGCTGCTCCTTTGATGAGCAGCTTCCCCATCGATCTCTGGCGCGAGGCACGCTGACATGGCCAGGCGCTTCAGAGTGGCGATCTATGCGCCACATTTTGCCGAATATTCATATCGGCTCGCAGCGGCACTCGCCAAGCACTGCGACGTCCGGCTCGTGCTCAATCGCAAGGACGCCAATCAGCAGTGGAATCTGGACTGGATTCCTGCGCCCTCGCCCTTCGAAACGCGGATACGCGATCTGAGCTTGCGCCGTTCCGGTGCGATCGGACTTCCGCGATCGTTCCTCGACATTCTTACTTTTCGCCCCGACGTAGTGCATTGTCATGAATGCCCGGAATATTTCACCGCTGGACTGATGGAGCTTCTCAGACTCACGAGCCTTCCGCGCGTCCTCACCGTTCACGATGCCATTCCGCATTCCGAGGGCGGCTCCGGCACGAACACCAGCGAAGAGCGCCTGCGTGAGCGAATGCGCTCCGGTGCCACGCATGTCACGGTTCACGGCCAAAGTTGCATTGCCGATTTCGCCAGCGCTTCGCCGGATTTTCGCGGAGAGGTGACCTCCTCCATGCATGGGGTCTTGATGGTCCCACCGACCAACAGCGCCCAGATCAACGCCACCGATGGCCGGATCCTGTTCTTCGGACGCATGTGGGCCTACAAGGGCCTCGACGTCTTCCTCGACGCAATCGATATTCTGGCCAAGCGCGGCGTGCGCCATCAAGCCATCGTCGCCGGCCGCGGCCCGGAGATGACGCGATTTGGCAAGCGAATGGGCGACATGCCCTCGATCAACGCGATCGACGCATATATCTCGCCGGCGGATACCAGCACGCTGTTCCAATCGGCCGAAGTGATCGCCCTGCCCTACAAGGACGCCAGCCAGAGCGGCGTGCTGGCATCCGCCTTCGGCAATTGCCGTCCCGTCGTTGCGAGCGCGACCGGCGGCATTCCCGATGTTGTCGCCGACGGCGTCAATGGCCTGCTGGTGCCGCCTTCTGACGCAACAGCGCTGGCCGATGCGCTCGAACGCGTCCTCACATCAAGGTCGCTGGCGGCGAGCCTGACCGAGGGCGCTCACCAGACCGCCGCGGGGTCGCTGAACTGGGATCACATCGCCGAGGGCCTGTTCGCGACCTATCGTCGGGCCGCCGGCGCTTGAGGGCACGCCTCAAGACGAGACCGAATGCTCCATCTTGCCGACCGAGCCAAACAAGGGGCCGCGTAGAGTGCCATCCAGCAAGCGCCTGAGCCTGACCTCGATCAGCTCATAGCTGATCGTGCTTGCGACCAGCGACATGACGGCACCCAGGACAATGAACGCAGACCATAGCAGCCAGCGATCGACACCGATCGCGACAAGCTTCAGTCCGATCACCTGCAGTGGGAACAGCACAAAGGGATGCACGAGGTAAAGGCTGTAGCTGATCTTGCCGACATATTGCAGAGACGGCGCACTCAGGACGTTGCCGATACCGGAATTCGGGGCAAGCACCATGCCGAACAGCAGGAAGCCGGGAACGAGCGCGACGAACGGGTGAAACAGCACCAGGCTCGCATACATCGCCGCGCCACAGGCAAGGCCCGCGACAGCGCCCACCCATCCCGCAATCGGAAACCGCAAGCCGGTGGCGCTGAAGAACATGCCGATACAGAAGAACGCGGTGATCGGCCAGTGCAACAGGCACGCAAGCCCGAGCAAGACCAGAGGCGCGGCCATCAGCCGGCCACCGAACCGCAGCGCGACAAAGGTCAGCGCAAACCAGATGTAGAAGGCCCACTCATAGGTCAGCGTCCAGGCGTTCTGCTGCGCGATCGGAAAACCTAGCGCGTCCTGCAGAAAGAACAGATTGGCGGTGAATATCCCGAGATAGCTACCGACATCGATGCCACGAAAAAACTTGTAACCAACAATCGGCCCGACCACGAACAAGGCCACATGCAGCACCAGAAATACCGGCATGATGCGAAGGACGCGGTCGAAGAAGAAGCGTCCCAGCGATCCATGCCGCACCAGGCTTGCCGGAATGAGGAAGCCGCTGATCATGAAGAACAGCTCGACACCATGCCCGCCGACATTGATGAGCGATTGGAACCATGGCCAGAGCGGCGGCAGAAACCCGGGATTCGGGATGTCGTACACACCGCCTTTCGGCATGTCGTAGAAATGGTCCATCAGCACGCTCAACGCCGCGATCGCACGAAGCCCCTGGACCGACGGAACGAACGACCCGTCATACGCCATTTGCTGCTGCCGCGTCGGTTCGCTCACTCCGCGGCTCCCTGCGTGCTGAGAGTGGGCTCGAGAACGATCGACTTCCTGCGCTTCGAGCGGAACCGCTGACCGAATGCGATGGAAGGCCTTTCGACGAAGGAAAACGTGATCCAGCTGACGAGGATCGAGAGGGCGATGATGACGGCCGCGAATGCCGCCCATCCCAACGGCCCATCGCCAAGCCAGAGGAAGCGATGCACCCAGACGATCACGAATGGGGACATCAGGTAGACCGAATAGCTGATCACGCCGACGAACGCGACTGGGCGCCAGGCCATCCTCTCGCCAAATGCGGCGAAGGCGATGAACACCAGCGCCGCGCAGATATAGGCCGAGCCGATCGAATAGCTGTAGAAGAAATTCTCCTGGTAGACACCGCCGAAGCGCCTGTCCGACAGCGCCGCAGCGAAGATCGCATAGAGTACTGTACAGACAGCCACGTGTCGCCAGCGCAGCTTCCCGCCGATCACGGTGTCGCGGATGATCTTGCCTAGGAACATCGCCGAAAGATTGAGGCCGACCTCCATCAGGGATGACACTGTCCGGTTCTCGATCAGGATGGCCGCGGTGGTGCCAACCAGGGCGGCGGCGACGACGATGCCAACCGCCGTGAAACGTTGATTCAGCAATCCCATGGCAAAAAGAATGGTGCAGCTGACGTAGAACAGAAGCTCGATCGCCAGCGTCCAGTAGAACACCCAGAGATTGGGGATGTTGGCAAAGGTTTGCAGCATCGTCACATTCGCAACGATCTGCGACAGCGGGAACGTCACGGCATCCAGCAGCACCACCGTGACAAGGCCGATCACGATCGACGTCCAGTAAGCCGGATAGAGCCTGAAGAAGCGACTGATCGTGAAATCACGGATGGGCGTCGCGCTGTCCGGAAAACTGAACGGAATCACGAAGCCGCTGACGAAGAAGAACAGCACAACGCCGAACCGGCCGAAGTTCATGTAGTAGCCGATCGCGTCATGGAAGGCCCAGTAATACGCACCGGTCGGATGTTTCTGCACGATCACCTCGAGCACATGCTGAACCAGCACGGCCAGCACGGCGATTCCGCGCAGCGTATCGATGAATGCGAGCCGTTTATGCATGCTGTCTACTCACCTGCCCCCGCTCACGACAGTTCCCGGCGCGCCGAGGTCGTCCAGCGCACGGACGGGACGTGGCATTTCAATGACCGGGACATTGGAGGCCCGCGCCTTCGTCGCCCGCCTGGAGAACACCTCACTGAAGCTCAGCGCGATGATCAGCAGGCCAGAGGCCGGCCCGTAATTAAGAACTGTGATCGTGAACAAGTTGACGACGAAGATCAGCGTCAGCTTGTAGACGTCGGTCGCCCCAAAGGTCGCCCGAAAAACCATCACCATGAAGGCGACGAACGGCATTCCGAACATCAGGTAGGTCCCGATGTAGAAATTGTCGACCGGCACCCAGAACGAGGCCAAAGGCGAGAACAGCTTCTGCGGATAGTTGAAGCAGCCGGCGCCACATCCCGTGATGAGGCCGATCGGCATAATCTGGTTCAGGTACACGAAGGGCAATTGCCAGCTGTTATTGATGCGGTCGAGGATGCTGAACATGGTCGAGTGCGGGATGGCCGCAGTTCCCGACGCCGCCACGATCATGAAGAACGGGACGAAGATCGACGCAAACGACCATAGAGCGATGTTCCGAATCGCCGGGAAACGCGACTTTTCCGGCATCATTCGCACGAACACCAAAAGCAGCAGATACAGCACGAGCACGATCATGGTCGTTTTGCTGGTCGTCAAACGAATGGTGTAGATGGCGATCGAGCCGAACAGAAGGCACCACGGCGTGCTCATGCGGATCGACGTGATCGCGAACGATATGAGAATGAAGAACGCCGCCATGGTGTTGTCGGCGGCAAAACCCATCAAACGCTGATCGTCGCCGCCATAGGCCCACCACAACCGGCCCGCCTCGCGGACGGCGCCGAACGATTCATATTTATAGCCGACCCAGGGCATCACGTAGAATTTGGTCAAGATAACGCCAATGACTGAAAGATAGAACGTCACCGCAATGACCGAGAGCAGCTTCCGGTAGGAGCCAAGGCTCGAATCGCAGAAGCAGAACCCGACAAACACAGGCAGCATCATCTTGAAGGACGACACCGCCGCGTTACCCGTTCCGAGCATGACATAGCCAAGCACCAGGGAGAGCATGATTTGAATGAGCACCAATGTCGCCAGGGTGCTGCGATTACGCAGAATGCAATGGATAATGAACTGGGCCAGGCAAAGAAGCGCAATGCCGTCCGGCAGGTACCAGAGCGGATCGACGTGAAGAATACTGGTGCCATAACGGATCACGCCGCCGAACGCATCCCGGATCAGATAGGTGCCGAGCGCGATCGCCTCGATGTTAAGGCTGATCAGCGTCATTCGCGGGCGGTGAAGTGCGAGCATAGACATATCAAGCTCAGTTCGTCAGACGCGCGGATGGCGCCGGCGTCACCGACAGACCGGATCGCCCCCCAAGAAGATTGCGAAGGAACTTGCCGCCGGGGATTTCGACGTAACGGTAGGTGTAGTTCGACACCAGGAACACGGCAGCGAGAGCGACGACAAGATTGAGCGTGGCTGGCAGCCCCGGCTCAATCGTATCAAGCGCCACAATCCGGCGCGCGCCGAGCGCTCGCACGAAATACTCAGCGAACAGCACGACCAGCGCATGCACCATATAGATTGAGTAGGATCTCTGCCCGAGCCAAACCAGCGGCCTCGTGGTGAGCACACGCGGCACCAGCAACGCATCGGGAAACGCCAGCAGGCTGCCGAGGAAAACCGAAAACGTCAGCGGCGCGAGAAAGCTGGCCGCCGGATAGGCCTCCACCACGCTCACCAGCACAATGCTGGCAAACATGGCAACAAGCTGCACGACGCCCTGTACAGCTGGATTCGGCCTGCCGGGCAGTCGACGCACAACTCTCACGGTGAGCACACCAAGGAAGAAACTGACGAAGCAGCGCAGGATGCCGAAATCGGTCTGCAGCCCGAGGCTCCTCTTGTCCAACACGAACACGATGATCGCGAGACTACCGAGCGCGATCAGTCCGGAGAGCGCGTAGAATAACGACAGTGAGCGCACGCGCTGGGCCAGCAGGACCACCAGCCCAAAGGCGAGATAGGTATAGAACTCGACGCTGATGCTCCAGCTCGGCGCATTCCAGCTGAGATAGTCAATGAATCCCATCGAGTGCAGCAGAAAGACGTTGAGCAGGAAGGAATAGGAGTTGTTGACCTCGAAGGCAGCCGGCGCCGCAACGACGAGCCCGGCCATGACCAGGCTGATGCGCAGGAGACGAAACAGCAGATTCGCGGCCAGCATCACGATGTGCAGCGGATAGACACGCGCAAGGCGCCGCATCATGAAGTCGCGCAACGAGAAGCGACCGAACTCGCCCTCAACGGAGCTGAGCGACATCACCATGCCACTGAGAACGAAGAACAAGTCAACCAGCAGCCAGGAACTCCTGAAGAACGCGCAATTAATCCACGCGTTGTGCGGGAACGCTGCGAGGAATGTCGGCATCAACAGAAGATGGTGGATCACGACGGATGTCGCTGCGATACCTCGAATGCTATCGAGCGGCAGGACATGCGTCTTCTCGCGATGAACCGACTCCGTCACATCGACATCCCCAATTATTGCGTCGCAGCACTGTGTCTCAGGTCGCACGCGCTTTCAATCATTGCGATCGACGGCTCGCGTTTGGCGCATGATGCTCGACGAGAATTTCATCACTGACGGTTCATTCCGACACATGCGCGCCAAGTTCACGCCACTTTTCCCAATTGCGCGGTGATCGCGACGCGACCGCACGACGTTCGCGAATGTTTGCGAGCAAAGTGTGCGCGAAATTCGGCGTTGTTGCGATCACGCGCGCACGATGTGTCATCTGCACGTGCAGTCCCATTTTCTGGTGGAACAAAATCGCGCGTCGCCATTTATGTCAGGTTCGCGACAACGCATTCGCCTCTTGAAGTCTCAGTTGCAACATTCAAAGGCGCCAAATTGCCAATCTCGCAGGCATTGCAATTCCTCGCTATACAACCGACAGCAAATGAAGCGAGCGATCGCAACCGGCGCGCCTGGTCGCGCCAACTTTTGCGTCGCACAAAATTTGACACAGTTGGCTGTCAGGTTTCGCCAACTTTCATTTGCAGCAACGATGAAGGGACACAGATGGGCTGCGGATCAACACGTCATCGTTTGACGCAACGATGGCTGCAAATCATGCTGATGGGAGCAGCGTTGCTCGCGTTGAGCCTCGGTCCCTGTCAGGCTCAATGTGTTGAGTTCTCGGATCGCGCTTCGCAGATCGATCTCGATGCATTCGTGAAGTCACCGTCTTCGTTGCTCGAGCGGCTGCGCAATGACAAGGAGAAGCTGAAGTATCGGCTCTCTACCTATATCGCCACCAACCCTTCCCTGCTTCCGTCCGTACAGACGCTCATTTCGGAGTCGTCCGCCAACGATCGTACGGCGATCGGCTCTGCCCTGCGGCTCGCGGAGGCGCGATGCATCACGACGAAGCCGGATGCTTCGCGCAAGATCAGGGATTTCGCCAAGCGGATCGGCGATCTCTCCGTGCAAGCGGGCTACACCGCTGTGGGCGAGGCTGACTCAGGCGCGTCGATACAGCCGCAAAGCAGAGCTTCGACGCCATCGCCGGGGAGCGGCGCTCTGCTGGAGGGCGAATGGAAGACGAAACTGTCTGATCCGTTCAAGCCCATTCCGATTCCTAATTGATCACGAGAGGCAGCAACTCGCAAATGTATCAGCCCAGAGAACAGTTCCAGTCGGGACACAGATTCGGCATCGAGTTCGGCGGGGCGGTCCTCAGCTTCGAGCGGGTGAGCGATGTCCTTCGCCGTCAGTGGCCGATCATAGCTGCCTCGGTCGGAGCGTCGCTGGCCCTAGTGCTCGCCTATTTGGCCGTCGCGCAGCCGATGTATACGGCGAACTCCCGCATCATGATGGATACGCGCCAGACCCAGGTTCTGGACAAGGACAGCGGCACCAACAGCGCGCTCATCGATACTGGCTTCGTCGACAGTCAGGTCGAGGTCATCAACTCCGACGACCTGATTCTGTCGGTCGTCCGCCGGCTCAAGCTGACGGAGGACCCCGAGTTCAACGGTTCCAATCCCGGGGCACTTGGCCTTGTCATCGGCAAGATCATGTCGGTGTTCGATTCCGGCGAGCCGCCGTCGCAGGAGCGGATCGAACATGCCGTGGTCGAGCAGATCCAGAAGAACTTGAGGGTCGAACGCGTTCTGACAACCTACGTGCTGTCGCTCAGCTACAAAGCGCGAACGCCGCAAAAGGCCCAGCTGATCGCCAACGCGATTGCCGACGCCTATATCGTGGGCGCACTCGAAGCCAAATACCAGTCCACCAAGCGAGCGACCGAATGGCTTCAGCAGCGCAGCGTCGAGCTGAGCGAGCAGGCGACCGCCAGCGATCGCGCCGTGCAGAGCTTTAAGTCGGAGCACAACATCGTCGGAACCAGTCGCGGCCTGATGTCCGAGCAACAGCTGTCGGATCTCAACACCCAGCTGGTCCAGGCGCGGGCAGCAACGGCTGAAGCCAAGGCCCGCCTCGACCGCATCGATGCGGCATCCTCCGACCCGGACCTCTCCCAACCGACGGTGACCGACGCCCTCAACAACTCGGTCATCACCCGCTTGCGGGCTCAATATCTGGACCTTCAGGCCCAATATAACGATTGGTCCAGGCGCTATGGCAAAACCCATCTTGCGACGATCAACATCGGCAATAAGATGGATGAGATTCGCAAGAATATTGCTGACGAGCTCCACCGGATCGGCGACGCCTATCGCAGCGACTATGAAATCGCGAAGAGCCGCGAGGCGTCGCTCGAGAAGAACGTGAAGGATCTCGTCGCCCAAGCCGGTCACACCGGTCAGGCTGAGGTCAAATTGCGCGACCTCGAGAGCGCGGCCGACACCTATCGCAATCTCTACAACAACTTCCTGGAGAAGCTGCAAAGCGCGACCCAGAACCAGAGCTTTCCGATCAGCGAAGCACGCCTAATCAGCACCGCGACCAAACCGGATCGCAAGAGCTCGCCAAAGTCGGTCCTGGCGCTGGTGGGCGGCCTCGTGGGTGGCCTCTGTCTCGGCTTTGGAATTGCGTTTGCCCGCGAGTTCCTGAGCGACGTGCTGCGGACTCCCGGCGAGGTCGAGGAAGAACTGGGCGTCAAATGCCTCGGCGTGCTTCCCGATATTCGCCCGCCGACAACAGCAGGTGCGTTGATCTCGACATCCGCCAAGAGTGCCGCTCCGGATCTATCCCGCTATGTCGTCGACCATCCCTTCTCGCGGTTTGCGGAAACGCTCCGCAATATCAAGGTCTCGATCGACGTCGCTCGTCTGACCCGGGAGATCAAGGTCATCGGCATCGTGTCGTCGTTGCCAAAGGAAGGCAAAACGACGGTCGCGGCCAATTTCGCCCAGTTGATCGCCCTTACCGGGCACCCCACCCTGCTGATCGACGGCGATCTGCACACGCGCTCGCTCACGCGCGAGCTCGCGCCAAATGCCAAGACGGGCCTTGTCGAGACACTGACTGATCCCGCCAGCCTCAGCTATCACGTACAGCGAAGCAAGGAGACCGGTCTGGATTTCCTGCCCTCGGTCGTAGCCGCTCGTATGGTCAACTCTGCCGACGTCATCGGATCAAGGGCCATGGCCGAGCTGCTCAAATCGCTGAGGGAGCGTTACGAGTATATTGTGATCGATCTGGCCCCGGTGATGCCGGTGGCAGATTCCAAGGCTGTCAGCCTCCTCATCGATGCCATGGTCTATGTGATCGAATGGGGCCAGACGACGCGATCCGCGCTTCAGGAGTCCATCTCGGGCTCTGAGGTGCTTCAGAAAAAGCTGCTAGGCGCCGTTCTCAATCGCGCCAACCCGAAGATGCTCAAGCGCATCGAGGCCTACAAGGGCAAGCACCACAACAGCTATTACGTGGAGCATGCCTAGGCAGGCCTCTCGCCGGACCTGACAGTCCTCAAAATCGATCGAGCGCGCTAGACTGGCCTGCAACCTGGCAGCGGTCCGGCGCGCTGGCGCAAACGGCCGGCCTCTCATCGTGAGCCGATGATTTCGCTTTTGCCGCGGCCGGTGGGCCCATTCGCCCCTCTAGGATCCAAGAGCAGCTCTCAGCGAAATGAGCCCAAGGCGTCAGCCCCTGGGCAGCAGATTCCAGTCAACCTCCGTATTGGTCCGGAATCCACATCCAGCCACCGTTGCCCTAGCTCAAAGCAGGGATTGACGGGTCAATGACGGCCACGACAAATATTGCGCGGAGCGCGATGTGGTCACCGTCGAGGGCTTTCCTGATCCTTAGTGATGATCGGCTGCTACAGTATTAGGCACCTTTTCTTTCGAGTTCCCTGAGGCTAACTTGCGCTCATACTCATTGTTCGTTTTTGGTGGGTTCGGATGCTGATCGTCCTCACTGTTTTGTCGATTTGGGTGCTGCTCAACATCCTGTTCGTGTTGATCGTGGTTCCCCCGCGCAAGTCGCGACCGCAACCCAGGCCGGTCGCGACGACCTTGTCGCCTGCTCCCATCGATCCGAGCCAACGGGAACTCGAGCAAGACGAACCATTTTCACTGCGCCACATCGTGGCGTCAGTCGCGATGGGAGCGTTTTTCGTGCTGGTGCCGCCGCTGCTCGCGCTGCGCGATGCCCTGATGCGGCTCTTCGGGAAGTCCCCCCAAAACGACTGATAGCCGGAGCACGAGCCCTGGCTACACCCCGCGGGTTCCTTTACCTGACGTCCTAGTAGGCTTCCCGGAACATTACGGCTGACGCCGTACGCGCCATAATCTTCAAGTCGAGCCAGATGCTCCAATTGCTGACGTACCAGACGTCATACTCGACGCGCTTTTCCATCAGGTCGATCGTCGGCGTCTCCCCGCGAAGGCCATTTACCTGGGCCCACCCAGTCAGTCCCGGCTTCATATGGTGGCGGTAGACATATTTGCTGATGAGCTCGTCATAGTAATTGTCGTGCGCGAGAGCGTGCGGCCGTGGCCCTACCAGTGACATATCGCCCCGTATCACGTTCCAGAGCTGTGGCAGTTCGTCGATGCTCGTCATGCGCAGGAAGCGTCCGATCTTGGTGACCCGCGCGTCCATCCTGGTTGCCTGGGCGATGGCCTGGCCATTCTCGGAAACGGTCATCGATCGGAACTTCCAGATATCGAAGGGCTTGCCATTGAACCCGCGGCGCGACTGCCGGAAAATGACGGTACCCGGCGAGTCGAGCTTAATCAGCATGGCGACGGTCAGCAGCAGCGGCGTCAACACGACGAGCGCGAATATCGCTACGCCAACGTCGAGGCAGCGCTTCTGCAAGCGCTCGAAGATGCTCAGCGGCGGCCGTTGTATCTCGACCGCCACCGTCCCGCTGACCGGCAAGAAGGGGCGCGAGACGATATCGGCAATGGAATCGTCGGGCAGAAGGCGCACCGGCTGAGGTACAGCGCGCAAGCAATGGCCGAGCTTGCGAAGCATCGGCAATTCATTCCAATCGATCGCAAGGAGATACTCGTCAACATCCGTAAGGCGCGCCTGGCGGATCACGTCCCGAACCTCTCGTTCCCAGTGCCCACCATCGCTGTCGTCGATACCAAGCACGAAGTGACGTACGACATCAAAGCCGTTCCTGCGGAGATCCTTGAATCGACCCGACGTGAAATCGAGCGGCTTAAGACTCAGGAGCACCACCTTGCGATCGACCAGTCGGCTTCTGGCGAAATTAGTGCCGAGCACGATCTGCCAGGCGAAGCGAAGGCTGATCAGTCCGAGGCCCCCCATTGCGGCAAAGACAATCACGGAGCCCCGGGACAGATTGTCCGTCGACTTTAAGAGGAACGCCGCGACGGCAAGGACCGTCAGCGAAATGGCCCAGATGAAGACGGCCTTGCGCAGCTGCCAGACGAGGTTCAGCAGTCGGTGCGTAGCGTAGACATCCTGGAAGTAAGCAAGCGCGATGAACACCAGGCCCACGATCAAGCCGGCACCAACCGAAGCGCCATCGGCGGTGGACGCCGTCGCAAAGCCATACAGCGCAGAGCCGGCGACGTAACTCAGCAAGATCAGCAGAAAGTCCGCAGCGATAACGACGATCTGAAATGGCCGCTGAAGGGCACTGCCGCGCGACACCGACGGCGAGTAAGCCTTCTCAGAACCATAAGTTGCAACAGCCATACGAACCTCTACGTATCGAGAGAGTGCCAGACGCTCATTGTGATGCTGAAGACTCGCCACTTCCCCGAGTTGAAAGTGTTGAGTGATCGCAGCGACATTGTGGCGCTGCACGCAAAACTTTTGCGATGCAAATTCGATCGCATCTTGTTGAGACGTGTGTCGGGAATTTGCGCGAGCTTAGGACGTCGTCACAGTGCTGACATATCGACGAGCGTGCTGCCCTATTTTGAATCAAGTTCCACATCGAATGCGATGCAGAGAGTTAAACGAGCACAATTCGGCTCGGCGCCAGGCGCAATATTGCCCGCGAAAAGAACGCATCAAATCGAATACGGGAATTTCGTCGGAATACCATCTCCGGGTGTATCGTGAATTTCACGTCGAGGCATGCATCTTTGCCATACTCACGGCACCGGCGATGCAAATCGGATGCACTGGCCTCTTTTATGCAAGCATCATCGAACGATCTGGTGGGCAAGAATTGCCGCGCCCTTCTTTTGGCGCGATCTAGCTGAACAACGGCGGCACACTGACAATGCTCGCGTTGGATGAAAATTCTCTGGTGGCTGCGACGTTGGGACATTCTCTCGGCCTCCTGATCGACAGCGCGCCATGACCGACATCGCCGGGCCACATTCGCCGGCTCAGAAGCCGCAATTGCCGGACGGCATCCGGGTCTACGCGATCTCGGATATCCATGGCTGCGCCCATCTGCTCGAGCCCATGTTGCGGGTGATCGATGCCGACGTCACGTCCAGTCGGCCGGATTATGCGATCGAGATCTTCATGGGCGATTACATCGATCGCGGCCCGGACACGCGCGCGACTCTCGATATGCTGGTCGAACGAAGCCGCAGGGGAAACGCTGTCTTCCTCAAGGGAAATCACGAGGACTTCCTTGTGAAGGTGTTCGAAGACCCCTCGTTATTCGAGAATTGGCTAAACGTCGGCGGCGTCAGGACATTGATGTCCTATGGGCTTGCGCCTCCGGATCTCGCGCGGGACGAACCGGCAACGATATTGCGCAACCTGATACGTGCGATACCGACTGAGCATCTGGAATTTCTGGACAATCTGCGATTGAGCTTCACTTGCGGAGATTTCTTCTTCGTCCACGCTGGCGTCCGCCCGGGCGTCCCTTTGGCCGAGCAGACGGAACGTGATTTGCTCTGGATTCGTGACGACTTCCTGCAGAGCGAGGAGCGGTTCGAAAAGTACATCGTCCATGGCCACACGCCGGTCCGGAGTGCGGAATTTCTGGCGAATCGCGTCAACATCGATACGGGTGCCTACGCGACAGGCAACCTCACCCTGTTGAGCATCCAGGGAGGCAGAATGCTGGCGGTGTGATGTCGCTGGAGGACAAGTAGTCCGTGGCATTTGGTGCGACCGGACGCCCTTGCAACCTTTCGAAACTCGTCGCATTATTCCTCGTCTCATTCAGATAGGGATTTAATCCAATGCGCCTCCGCGCCCTTGTTCCAACGATTGCCTTTTCCGTACTCGGCGTCGTTTTGACGACAACCATGGCTCCGGCCGCAGAGCTTGCGCTTGCCCCGTCGCACCATCGGGCAGCATACGTCCAGACCGGCTATGTGTTTTGGGATAGCGTCTATCCACCCGCGGTCTATGGTCCCCAGCTTCGCCCCGTCGAAGAAGTCGCGGCGATGAAGGCGGCCGCTCAGCCGGTCTCCCGTAGCTGGTGGCCGTTCTGGTTCCGGTGAGCACCGGAGTAACTGGCTAAACCAAGTCACGCGCGAACAACGACCGCCGCTACATCGGGACAACCGAGTGGCGGCGGTTTCTATTGGGGGGTACCTACGCGCGCAACAGATGGGAAAGCCCTGAGTGCCCCGCTGCGAGCGATATCGCAGCTCGCCTCGGCCATTCCGCAATAAGCAATTCAGCTCACTCCAAACATGACTGCCGGCGTACTCGCCAGCAGTCTTGTTGTTCAGAGCTCCCAGGTAAAGGGCGGCTAAAGCACGTGATAGTCATGTCCAGGCAAAAGTTTGTTGTCGGCTATGACCGCATCAAGAACTTGTCCCGCGGACGTAGCGAATGCATCGACGTGACTGTTGAGAACCTGGCTGATCGACGCGTTGATGTTATGCGCATCTCCGATCCAGGGACCCGCGCTCGGGGGGGCGTTCATTGCGGCGAACTTGAAGCCATCCCCCTCTGCAACGGGGGCCGTGTTGGTCGATCCAGCCGTCGTGTTACCCAGGACCGGAGGATCGTAGACGATTGTCCCGTTCGTGCCGGCGTCCGCGAAAGCGAAGTTCGCCTGCTGGTACGATCCGATGAAGTGAATTGCAGCCGAGTTCGTGCCATCGGAGATGTTAAGTATGTTGTTGGTGGCATCGTAGCTTTCCGTCATCGTGCCGAAGTTGATGTCCTTCAGATCGATCTGATCAGAGCCGCTGAGCTGACCATTGCCGGTGAACCCCGAGATGGATGCCTGCAGGCTCGCGGCGTGATCGACAACCAGTGAAGCGGTCGAACCGCTCGGCACATTGAACTGAATGGTCTCCGAGGACGCCGCACCATTCAACAAATGGAGGGTAGCGCCGACATTGACGTTGACAGATCCGGTGCCCGTCAGTTGCTGGTCGATCTGGAGCGTGCCCACGGTCGCCGTGATGGTCCCGTCGTTAACGACGGCGGACGTGATCTCGCCGCTGCCGACCAGTGATCCATCGCCGCCGATATGGATGGTATTCGCGATGGTCGTCGCGCTCGATCCGATGTCGATGGCACCGCCATTGCTCAGCGTCAGCACAGCCGACGATCCGCCGAGCGAAATGGAGGAAGCCGTAACCAGGGAGCCCGCACCATCAACGGTGAGGCTACCGGCGCCCCCCGACATTTCGGCAAGGAACAGGGTGCCGGCAGTCAGGCTGCCTCCATTCTCCACGAGCGCGGTGGCTGCGCCGGCGTTACCAATCGTCAGTACCCCGCCGACATGCAGGCTCGCATCGTCCACGGTCAGCGTATCGGTTACGCCGGTATCATGGTTGACGGCGAGAATCATGTTGGTGGTCGTGACGGTCGCATGATCGGAGATCGTCAACGTGGCGGTGCCGTCGCTACCGACCTGGAGTTGCGGGGTCTGACCTGTGACATTGACGCTTGTTCCTACGCCGGTCACGAGAACCGTTCCGTGGCTGCCCAGCTGATTGCCGATGTTGAGGAAGTCGGTCGTGAGTTCCGCTCCGGCCGAAAGATTCATGCTGCCGGTGCCCGAAGCACCGATGTTCGCTCCATTGGTTGCTCCGACGATCGTGATGGCAGAGGCTGCACCAGCTGCGTTGATCGTGCCCTCGTCATCAAGAAAGCTGACCTGCCAGACGCCACCGGCGTTGTTGTTGAGGATCGTGGTAGCGCCGATCACTCCGGTCCCGGTGCTGATGCCACCCAGGATGGCGCCACTGTTGTTGATGGTGATCTGGCTGCCGCCAGACTCAAAGATCGCGCCCGCCCCAGCCGAAGAGCCGATGGTTCCGGAATTGTTGATCGTCACCGTGCCGGTCGCGTTTTCACTCACACTGATTGCAGAGAATGCGCTCGCGGAGGTGGTCACGACGCCGGTGTTGGTGATGGTGGTCGATCCCGTCGAACCGCTCGCCGTCAGATTCACGGCGATGCCGTTAGAGCTCGTACCGTTGACCGTTCCATTGTTCGTAATCGAGATGTTGCCGACATGGCTGCCGTTGGCGAAGATGCCGACGTTGCCGGCGCTGATCGCGCCGTTATTCGTGATGGCGATCGTACCTCCGGTCGTACCAAGACCGAGACTCGCATTGGCCGTGATGCCGGTCCCTCCGGAATGGATCGAACCGCCGTTGGTGACGGTGATATTGCCGCCGTTGTTGGCACTGGCCTGGATCCCGTTGCCGGGCGCCGTGATCGAGGACGCCGAGCCGGTCGAGACCGTGACGTTGCCCTTGCCCCAATTATAGGCGTTGATGCCGACGGCCGAGTCGGCCGTAATTTGCGCGTTGCTCTGCACCGTGACGTTGCCAAGCACAGTGTTCGTCAACGTTCCAGCGCCGTTGGGTGCATAGCCGACCGAGACCGCTCCCGGCGTATTTCCGCCGTTCCCGGTGATGTGAGTGCCGGAATGAATGACGTCATTGCCGAGCACCACCATGAGATTCCCGGTGGCGGGCTCCGACGTCGCCTGGCTTTGGGCGTTGACGGCGATGCTGCCGCCATAAATCGTGTCGCCGTCGCCGGTCTGGATGTTAATATCGCCGACGCCGGTGGTTGAGGCCTGAATGCCGATGTATGTGGTCGCATTGACTGCAACATTCGCACCGACATTGATCGCGACGCTGCCGCTACCCTTGCTGTTCGCATAGCCAGCCAGACCATATTGATCGGCGGTCACCGAGGTGTTGCCGGCCTCGTTCACCGTCACATTGCCATTGCCGTAATTGTAACCATCAACACCGTAGCCGGCCGCGGCCGTGATGTTGGCGTTGTTGTTAATGATGACGGTGCCGTTGATGTTGGTATTGGCCTGGCCGTTGGCGCCGTAGTAGCCAGCGGCGATGCCTTGCGGCACCGAACCGCTGGGATTGACCGTCGTTCCCGAGTTGATGACGGCATTGTTGGTGACCGTCACCGAGCTATTGAGGCCCGCAGCCAGCGCGGTAGCCTGATTGATCGCGCTGATGCCCGCACCACCCGAATTGATGGTGCTGCCGGCATCGGTGAGGACGGAGACATTGCCGGTTCCGGAAGCCCCGGCACGAATGCCGAACTGCACCGTCGAGACAATCGCTCCTCCGGCTTCGACCGATACGTTGCCGTTGCCCGCGGTCGAAGCAACGATGGCGTGCTGGTTACCGCTGACCCCGCCCGTCGACGTGACCGAGACGTTGCCGCCGTTGGCCGCATTCAGGTTCTGAGCCTGGATGCCAAACAATCCGCTGCCCGAGCCCGTAACGCTGCCCGTCGAGACCACTTGGATGTTGCCGACGCCACTGGCCGTGTCCTGCGCGAGGATGCCTGTGCCCGCTTGACCGACGATCGGACCTGAGGTGGAAACGGAGATATCCCCGGTGCCGTTCTGCGTCACAACGATGCCATTGACAGCACCGGAAACACCGCCGCCGGGCGCGACCGAGATTTTGGCCATGTTGCCGGAGGTGCCGCCCGACGCTGTGAAGTCGATGCCATCACCGACTGTCGAACCAACGGTGCCAACACCGTTAACCGTGAAGTTGCCACCGGTCGAGGAGACCGCGACGATGGGCCCGCTGTTGGCGACATTGAGACCGAGCGTACCGCCGCTTCCCGTGAAGGTCACGGTTTGCGCGGTCGCTCCGTCAAGGATCAGCGTAGCGCCGGCGTCGACTAGAACAGTGCCCGTCCCGCTCAGGCCGCCACCGATCTCAAGGGAGCCGGAAGCAACCTCAAGCGTGCCCGTGTTGTTCACGGACCCGTTGATCATGTTGGTGCCGGAGAGGCTGTCGATGTGCCCGCTATTGTTCACCGCGAGTCCGCTCGCACCGTTGATGCTGGCACCGGCGGAGAGGTTGATGGTGCCGGCATTGTTGATGGTGTTGCTTTCAATGACGCCGGTGGTCGACGCCGTCCCGAGCCCGCTCCATGTCCCGACCGCCCAGACGCCGGTGGCCTGGTTGTTGAACGTGCCGTTACCGACATTGATGCTGCCGGTAATCGTGCCGCTGTTGGTAAGCGTGATGTCACCGCCGCCTTCGAACAGCGCCTGACTGGAAGCGTTCGAACCGATAATGCCGGTATTATTGATCGTGACGGTGCCGATGTTGTTCTCGGTGATCCCGATCGCCGGGCTGTTGCTGGCGAGGCTCGTGACCGTGCCCGAGTTGGTGATGCTGACAGAGCCAGTCGCGCCCGCGGCTGCCAGATAGGCGCTGATACCCGAGTGAGTCGTGCCGGTCGCGGTCCCCTGGTTGTTGATGCCAATGTTGCCAGCACCCGTGGCATTGACGTTGATGCCGGACGTGCCGGTCGCCGATCCACCGTTGGTGACCGACACATTGCCGCCGGCCGCATCATTGGCGTTGACGCCGGAGAAGCTGCTTCCGGTGGCCGTTCCCGTGTTGGTCACGGAGATGTTGCCAGCGTGCACCGCATTGGCAGCGACAAACGCGTTGATGCCGTTCCCGCCTCCGGTCGCAAAGCCGGCGTTGCTGATGGTGACATTGCCGCCATCATTGGTGCTGGCGCTGATCGCGTTTCCGGTGCCGTTGGTTGCGGTGACGTTCGAGGCCGCGCCAGTCGTTACCGCCGCATCACCAGTGCCCCAATTGAAGGCGCTGATGCCGAAGCCGTTGCTTCCCGTGACGCTGATCGTCGCGTTGCTCACGACGGACACATTGCCGGCTACGCCCGGCTCGATCGCGCCGACGCTGCCGGGGGAATAGCCGGCATTGATGCCGCCGCCGACGGCATGGATGGTCCCGGTCCCCGCAACGACAGACACCGTGCTGCCCGCCGACACCGTCGAAGACTGACCAAACGCGCCGATGCCGTACCGACCGGCGTTGACGGTAAGGCTGTCCGCGGTGGTGACGCTGACATTGCCGTTATCCAGAGAGTAGGCCTGGATGCCGTCGTTGCCGGCGCCGCTGGTGATTGTCGCATTGGCACCGACGGTGATGGCGATATTGCCGGTTCCACCCGGATGTCCCGCGACACCGTTCAAGCCGAACGCACCCACGCCGATGAGATTGCCGGTAACAGTGGTTCCGGCGCCGTCATTCACCGTGACATTGCCGTTGCCC